>JBCDDJ010000035.1:0-26004 GCA_039180385.1 Cyanobacteria bacterium P01_G01_bin.38
ATACTCTTTAGCTTTAGCAAAAATATCTTCCGCCCGATCGGTCGGTGAGGCGATCTCTGAAATTAACGGAAAGCTTTCAGGGAAGGTAGCAGCTTGACCATGTTCTGCTAAAAGTTTGGCTGAAATAAATGCCACATCAGGTCGCCTAACTTGCTTAAGCGTGCAGCAAGGCGCTTCGGTAACAACATCGCCTAATTTGTCGGTATCAGCAAAATTACCCCACAGACGGGTCAGGCGGCCTTGCACACGAGCGTGTTTGACTGTGATATCAGTTTTTTTCCACAATCTGGCCGTCTACCCATTCGGCATCGTCGATCGGGTTTTTAATAAATGCTTCGAGGGTATAGAATTGCTCGTTTTTAGGGGAAGCAACCGAATAAGCCTGAGGATTAGCAGTGGGTTTTGAGGCAACTATGACTGTTATATCTTTGATGGACCGTCATGCTAGTGTGTCTGATAACGAATCTCCCTAAACCTCCACAAAGGGATTCTGAATTTTCTTGACCAGCTCATAAAACGGTTGCCAGTCATTATCAACAGTGATCGGCTCCCAGATAGCTTCGATTTCAGGTCTGAGGAGCACAATCGCCGGATTCGTTTGCTTCAGACGTTTAGCAACCTGCTCCATTTCACTTTCGGGTAGCTGATTCAGACAGGCATGATAGCGCTGTCGCCAGTGACGCAATAAAGCCGCTGCTGCTGTGTCAGAGTTCTCAATGGTGGTTGCAAAGATGCCCTCTGGAGACTGACGCCATTGGGGTGCAAACTGCTGGGTGAGCCCCAAAAAGAAATCGTGATAGCCCACCTGAGTCTTATGGAGCATGTCTAAGGTTTGGAGCAGGAGCGGTGTTACTAAAGCGGGCTCTAAGGTTTCAAACCCTAGCTTGCGCTGCAGGCGTTTTCGATAGGCGGTTTTGTACTGTTCTTCATATTGGGTTAGGCCAGCGTCCAGATTTGCCTGGTCAATCACCATCGCCAGGGGCGTTTGCAGCTTTTTCAGATTCCACTCGCAGATGCCGGGCTGGTTGCCGTAGCTGTAGCGACCCCCATAGTCAAAATAAGCAGCGGTAAAAGTGGGGTCGTATTGATCTATAAAGGCGTATGGCCCATAGTCAAAACTCTCTCCGGTAATCGACATGTTGTCGGTATTAAGGACAGCGTGGCAAAAGCCCACCCCCATCCACTGGGCGGCTAGGTCAGCAACCCGCTCGACCAGCTCTGCATAAAACCTGGCGTAGCGCTCTTGAGAGTCAACTATAGACTGTAGCGAAGGATAATAAACCTCGATCACATGATCGAGTAGGGTTTGGATAAGATCGGGCCGATTGATAAATCCTAATCGCTCAAAAGTGCCAAACCGGATGTGGGATCGACTAAAGCGCACCATCACGGCAGAGCGCGTGGGGGAGGGCTCATCTCCACGCCAGAGCGATTCCCCGGTTTCAATCAGGCTGAGGCAGCGAGAAGTAATTACTCCCAAGGCATGCAGGGTTTCTGAAGCTAGCACCTCCCGCACGCCGCCTTTAAGGGTCAGACGACCGTCGCCGCCACGGGAATAGGGGGTAGTCCCAGAGCCCTTAGTGCCGAAATCGTATAGTTCGCCATCAAGGCCGCGCACCTGACCGTAGAGAAAACCGCGACCGTCGCCTAAATAGGGATTGTATTCGCCAAATTGGTAGCCGTGGTATCGCAAGGCCAGAAAGGGCGACCGGTCTTGAAATTTACCAAAGGCGTCGATAAAATTGAGATCGCATACCTGGGTGGGTGCAAGATCAAGCTTTGCCAGCAAATCATCGTTCCGAAAACGCAGCGTATGCTGAGGAAACTCAGCCGCAGTCACCACATCAAAATACTCGTCACCCAGGGATTCTAAAGCAGGCTCATAGATGAGTTGATGAAACGGATTGGGGCTATCAGCCATAGGATTACCCGCTATCAGCTTAATGCTCGACGGAGGTTACGCGCCATAACTTGAGGACATCAGCCATTTTGCGAATTTGATTAAACGTTTGGTTAAGCTGAGTGTGATCTTTGACATCCAGCCCTAAATCGATCTCGGCGACCTGACCTGGAAACGTCTTGACCGACGCCTTATGGACGTTGATCTTGAGGTCTGACAGATGGGACAAAATGTCTTTAAGCACCCCAACCCGATCAATCACCTCAATCTTGACCTGCACCGGGTAGGTGTGGGGGCGACCAGTATTGCACTCAGGCGAATTCCAACTGACGGGGATTAGACGATCGCCATCGACTTTCTCAATGTTAGGGCACTCTTGCTGATGAATCGCAATGCCACGGCTGCCTAGGGTCACCACCCCAATGATCGGCTCCCCTGGCAAAGCGTTGCAGCAGCCAGCAATATGATGAACTAGCCCCTCTACGCCTGCTATGGGAGCAGTCATTTTACCCTTAACAGGCGCGGGACGCGTCGTTTTAATGATGGACTTGGGGGTCGCATTGATCGCCTCAACCAAGTCCGAATCTTTAATCTCTACTGGCTGTTGCGCTTTGACAATGTCTTGCAAACGGTTGACGACCGAATTTAGCGTAATCTCGCCATACCCTAAACCGGCCAGCAAATCATTCACATTTTGGTAGTTAAACCGCTTGGCAGCTTCTTGGGCCGGAGTCGATTTCAGTAGCGCCTCCAGACCGTCTCTGCCCATGACTTTCTCAAGCATTTCCCGACCGCGGGCCATGTTCTCATCGTGGTTAGAGCGCTTGTACCACTGGCGAATGCGATTACGTGCCCCTGCCGACACGACAAAATTCAGCCAGTCGAGGCTAGGGTGGCTGCTCTTCTGAGTAATAATCTCAACAATATCTCCATTTTGGAGGGGGGTGTCGAGGGTGACGATGCGATCGTTGACCCGCGCACCGCAGCAGCGATGCCCGACTTCCGTGTGAATCCGATAGGCAAAGTCAACCGGTGTGGCATTGCGCCCCAGGGCGATCACATCTCCTTTGGGGGTAAAGACATAGACCTCTTCGTCGAAGAGGTTATCTTTGACATCGCTCAGGTACTCCTGGTCATCTTTGAGATCGCTCTGCCACTCCAGCAGCTGCCGCAGCCAGGTAAACTTTTCGTCGTCGGCAGAGACCTGGGTATTGCTATTGCCGGTTTCTTTATACTTCCAATGGGCAGCGATCCCGTATTCAGCAATATGGTGCATTTCCATCGTGCGGATTTGCACCTCAATGGGTTTGCCATAACTGCCAATCACCACAGTATGTAGAGACTGGTAGCGGTTGGCCTTGGGCAGGCCAATATAGTCTTTAAAGCGGCCCGGAATCGGCCTAAACATATCGTGGACGATAGCCAGGGCACGGTAGCACTCGTCTTTATTCTCAACGATAAGACGAATCGCGGCGATATCGTAAATCTGATGAAAGTTTTTTTGCTGTCGCTCCATCTTTCGATAAATGCTGTGGAGGTGTTTGGGGCGACTGCTCACCTCAATGCAATTAATGCCGGTTTGGGCGAGGTGGTCTTGCAAACTATCAGCAGCTTGCTTGAGTCGGTTTTCCCGATCGGCACGCTTTTCAGAAATTAGAGATTGCAGCTCTCGGTAAGCATCGCTTTCAAGATACTTAAAAGAAAGATCTTCTAACTCCCACTTAAAGCGTCCAATCCCCAGGCGATTGGCCAGCGGCGCAAATATATCCATGGTTTCACGGGCAATGCGGCGCTGTTTTTCAGGCGCGAGATGCTGGAGAGTGCGCATATTGTGGAGTCGATCCGCCAGTTTCACAACAATCACGCGGATATCTTGGGCCATCGACAAAAACATGCGCCGAAAATTTTCGGCCTGACGCTCTGTTTTACTGCGAAAGTTAAACTTCGATAGCTTGGTGACCCCTTCTACCAGCTGACGCACCTCTGGCCCAAAGTGCTCCTCAATTTCATCCGCGGTGACGTCTGTATCCTCAACCACGTCATGGAGAAAGCCCGCTGCAATCATGGCACTGTCGCCCCCCAGCTCACGCAATAGCCCTGCCACCGCCACCGGATGGGCAATGTAGGGCTCACCTGAGGCTCGCATTTGACCTTTGTGGAGCTGATAGGCAAACTCAAAGGCCCGACAAACCAGCTGATTATTATCTTTGCAACCAGCCGATGTGGGCACTGCCTCTGGTGTCTGGCTCTGCTCGATAATGCAGGTTTCTAGCCAGTTAGGTAGCGAACAGTCGACAGGAATAGCAGGCGCTGTAACAGTCATGGCACTTCAAGAGGGTTGAGGGTGAATGTGTGTAAGACCATCGATACCCTTGCTTCAAATTTTAAAGCGCAGGATTAAGCTCGGCTATAGAAAAATCATCATACAGATAGGAAAAATATTCAGGTAAGCGGCAAACCCCTATAAGAGTTAACGCTATTGGCTTGAGAACGAACAAATGTACGCTCGACAATTATTTGCTAAGTGTTTGGGATCAATTAAAAGCGCTTGACCTAACCGCAGCTAGCTGTGTAATCACTTGGGTAAAGAACCAATTTACTATAGGCATTTTAGATTGGCTTAAATCTTGATGTTTGATCGGGTTTGTCTAAGTTTGACTCCGTTTTTACGAATAGTTTTGAGAGCTGCTTTAGATCTTAAGAATAAAGGCAAGTGATCAAAAAAGTTGGCTCCCTATGAAGGCAAAATGTAGCCCACACAACATCTTCTGATTTATTCATAATAGACATAAAATGTCGCCCACTGCTGCTAGAAAAGTGGTTATTTAGTAAGGGATTTTGTAATGCAGGCTTCGGATGAACTGAGGGCAGCCGTTCAAGAGTTTGATCGGCAACTTGCTAACTTACAGGCGTTGCTAGCCCATAGCTCAGACGCTTTTGCCGATTTGCAATCGGCTCTCGTCAGCTTAAATACCCTCTTTCAAACTCAAGTCCGGGCACAGGCCATGACAGATATCGAGCCGCCGGAGGCTGGGGTGTCAATCATCACCGAGATGCATCGGCATTTGCGCCTTCTGGGGGTTGACCTCAATTTTTTACGGGCGGCTAAGCAGTTGTCTACCCGGCAACAGCGGCAGCAGCTGGTAGAGCAGCGATTGGCCTCGCTCAAGGAATTTAGTCAAGGATTGCTCACCCTGATGCCGTGAACTTGCGGAATCATTTGGTGAGGCGGGCAAGTCGAATGGTTTAATACTGGAAGTGTTTTATGAAAGTATCGGGGCCAACAAGGGAGCCGACGCGGTGCGCTGTCCAAAAGATTTTGATGTCACTTTAGAAACCGGCCAACTGAGGGAAGATCTATCTGCTGAGTGCTGCCCAACCTGTCAAGGCGCTTGGATCGAATCGGAAACCTATCAAAAGTGGCAACGGAGCCAGGTTGATCTGAGTGCAAACTTGGATGATCTGCCACTGCCAAGCGCTTTGCAGATTGACTATCGGCCCTCTCCACTAGACGGTCGAGCCGGGCTGTGCCCTAACTGCGGTCATTATTTAGTGCGGGGACGGATTAATCTGCGTTCGACGGCTTTCTTTATTGAGCGCTGCCCGGTTTGCAAAGGCATGTGGTGCGATCGCGGCGAGTGGAGCGTGCTCGAACAGCTTAAGCTAGACAGCCTAATCCCGCTGATTTTTACCGATGACTGGCAAACCCATATCAGAGCCAAAGAGGCTGAATATCGTGAAAAGCAGGCCACCATTGATAAGCTCGGCCCCGAGATTGCCGAAAAAATATTTGAGCTGGCCAACCTTTTGGAGAAGCATCCTAACGGGGATTTTGGGGTGGCGTATTTGATGCGACGGTTTGAGACGTAAAAAAGGGGGATGGGCGAAAGGGGATGGGCGAAAGGCAAAAGAGGAAGGGGTAGGGTGGGCATTGCCCACAGATGGGGGAGATGGGCTACAACCCACCATTTCGATCCGTGCTCGGGAAGTCAAAACCTTCCAAAACAAGAGTTACAAAGGTAATGAGTGGCCGGAAATGGGTGATGGGTGGTAGGGAAGAAACGATAATCAAATGAGTTCACCTTTGCTAGCCGTAGAGAATTTTTGCGTCGCTTATCCAGGGCAGTCTATCTGGGCGGTGGATCAGGTCTCATTTACCCTGCAACCGGGTGAAAAGCTGGGCCTGGTGGGGGAGTCGGGCTGTGGCAAATCAACCTTGGGGCGGGCGGCGCTGCGGCTATTGCCCAACGGATCGCGGATGCAGGGCTCGGCCAGGTTTGAAGGACAGTCAATCTTTGAGTTTTCCCCCAGCCGACTGCGCCAGTTTCGCGGCGAGGCAGTGGCCCTGATCTTTCAAGATCCGATGACCCGCCTTGACCCGCTGATGACCATTGGGAATCACTGTGTCGAGACGCTTTGCGCCCATCGCCCAGAGCTTTCTAAGGCGGAGGCTAAGGAGACTGCGATCGCAACCCTGGCCTCAGTTAATCTCGATGCCAATCGCTGGGACCAATATCCCCACGAATTTAGCGGCGGCATGCGGCAGCGGGTTGCCATTGCCCTGGCGCTGCTGCTTGACCCCAAGCTGATTGTGGCCGATGAGCCCACCACGAGCTTAGACGTCACTGTCTCGGCCCAGATTTTAGACCTGCTCACCGAGCTGTGCGAAGCACGGAGCATGGCCCTGATTTTGATTTCCCACGATCTGGCCTTGGTGGGGGAGTATTGCGATCGCATTGCGGTTATGTACCAGGGCAAACTGGTGGAGTTGGGCCCCACAGAACAGGTGTTTTACCATCCCCAGGCCGACTACACCCAGTCGCTGCTGGCCTCTGCCCACCTGTTACAAACCGAAGGGGCCGAGCGCTCCGCCGCCGCCCTAGATCAAGCAATCCCCACTGATGCGCCGCTGCTACAAGTCAAAGATCTGATCAAGCACTACACCATTGAGCGAGGCTTCCTCGCCAAACTATTTAACCAAAAACCACTGGAGACGATCAGAGCGGTAGACGGCGTCTCGTTGGACCTTTACCCCGGCGAAATCTTAGGTTTGGTGGGAGAGTCAGGCTGTGGCAAAAGCACCCTATCGCGCACGATTTTGCAGATTATCGCCCCGACCGCTGGCCAGGTAACCTTTTTGGGCACAAATCTGGTGGCGCTATCTCGGGCTGAGCTGCAGGCCAAGCGGCGCGAGATTCAAATGATTTTTCAAGATCCCCATGCCTGCCTTAACCCCATGATGACCGTGGGACGCGGCATCGCCGATCCGCTCTTAATCCACGGGCTAGCTACCCATGGAGAAGCCCAAAAGCAGGTCCACGCTATGCTCAAGCGGGTGGGGCTGACCCCCACTGAGGACTACTACCACCGCTACCCCGGCGATCTCTCCGGTGGTCAGCAGCAGCGGGTCGCTATCGCCAGAGCCCTGATCACTAAACCCAAGCTGGTGATCTGCGATGAGCCCGTGAGTATGCTCGATGCCAGCGTGCAGGCCCAGGTGCTGGCGCTGATGCTGGAGCTTAAAGAAGAATTGGACCTGACTTATCTATTCATCACGCACGATTTGTGGGTAGCGCGGTTTTTGTGCGATCGCATCGCCGTTATGAATGGGGGCAAAATCGTCGAACTCGGCCCCACCGAGCAGATCTTTACCAATCCGCAACAGCCTTACACTAAGACCCTCTTACAAGCCGCACCGTTGCTGGCCAAGCAAGCCTCTTAAACTCATCAATAATCCGAGATGGTTTTAAGATTTGTCAGTATTCGCGGATGACGAACATTTGCTGGCTCGATTTGGGTTGGTTTTTCTTTTGAACCCTGATAAGGCGGTTGGTTAGACTGCCCTGCGATTGCAAATACTCATGCAGGGTTTTCACTTGATCAGCATAGTTACGATCGTCTTTGCAGATGACGATGCCGCAATGGTCTACCTCACTTCGATGTAGTTGGATGAAATCTTGACGATTGAGGGTAATGACAACTCGATTTTGCTGAGTTGCGTACGCTAGCACAGCATTGTCAGGGATACCCTGGTTGGCTTGTTCAGCTTCGTAAGAGGTCAGAACGTTGTGTCCTAATTTTCGTAGGATGGCCACCATATCCTGGGGAAAGTTTTCGTTGGAATAGAAATCAAGCAATCTCTGCCTCCTCTTCGGCAGTAATCGCTCGGTCAATTTCGTCGCGATGGGTTTCGTAGTAGACCCAGGCGGCATCGAGATCGGCTGAGATTAGGCTGGGATAGTTACGCAATAGTTCATCTGTGTCAGCACCTTGTTGGCGAAAGGAAACAAGGGTCCAGACGGGGATCCGGGTATTACGAATGCGAGCATGACCACCACAGATACCTGGCGTTTTTTGGATAGCCCGATCGTTCAGTTTTGCCCGCAGTAGCTTATTTTCCTCAGGGGTGAGGGATTCAATGACTTGAATGAGGGACTCGATAAGTTGGGTGTTCATCGGGTTTCCTCCACAGCATTTAGAGGTCACTGACTGAAGGGCTGAGTAAGTATGCCCGAAGTCGACGTTAGAGGCCACCTTTAAATGATAACGGGATTCAACCCAGCCCCGGTTAGCCAACCATAGAAAACCGCCCTACCTCTGTACGGTTTTCAGTTGAGTTCGGAAGACGGCAGCCCTGTTAGGCTATTACTAATACGCTAGAACTAACGCTAAAACTTTTTAGAATGACAGGGAGCCGATGTTATGCCGGTGAAAGATTCACGCCCGCCGCGTTCTCGGCAGATTACCAATTGGGTATTTTTGATTCTCAGTGGTCTGCTTTTCCTCAACGCACTATCGCCATTATTCTTGGGGACACCTACCCCCAAGGAACCCTACAGCATGTTTATCCACCACGTCCAAGAGCATGAGGTGGTACGTGCGTCGGTCGGCCAAAATGAAATTCGCTATCAGCTCAAGGATGAAGTGGGTGAGCCCGGTCAGCTGTACTCGACCACGCCTATTTTTGACCTAAAGCTGCCCGACTTGCTAGAAGCCAATGGGGTTGAGTTTGCCGCGACCCCACCGCCCAAGAACCAATGGTTTACCAGCTTGCTGAGCTGGGTGATCCCGCCACTGATTTTCGTAGGCGTGTGGCGTTTCTTTTTGGCACGGGGTGGCGGCGGTGCCGCAGGAGCCCTTTCGATTGGCAAGAGCAAAGCCAAAGTATACGCCGAAGATGAAGCGACAAAAATCACCTTCAATGATGTGGCTGGGGTTGAGGAAGCCAAGACCGAATTGGTTGAGATTGTAGACTTTCTGAAAACGCCCAAGCGGTTTACCGATATCGGGGCCAAAATTCCTAAAGGGGTACTGCTGGTTGGCCCGCCGGGAACGGGTAAAACCCTACTGGCAAAGGCCGTTGCAGGTGAAGCTGGGGTTCCCTTTTTCAGTATTTCAGGCTCTGAATTTATCGAACTGTTTGTCGGGGTGGGCTCCTCTCGGGTGCGCGACTTATTTGAGCAGGCCAAAAAGCAAGCCCCCTGCATCATCTTTATTGATGAGCTAGACGCCATTGGCAAATCCCGCAGCAGCGGCGGTTTTTACGGCGGCAATGATGAACGGGAGCAAACCCTAAACCAGCTGCTCACCGAAATGGACGGCTTTAATGCCGGTGAAAACACCACCATTGTGCTGGCAGCAACCAACCGCCCCGAAATCCTCGACCCTGCACTGCTGCGTCCAGGCCGATTTGACCGCCAGGTGCTAGTTGATCGCCCAGACCTCAAAGGTCGCGAGGCCATTCTGAATATCCATGCCAAGGAAGTGAAGCTGGGGGAAGATATTGATCTCAACGCGATCGCAACCCGCACCCCAGGTTTTGCCGGAGCTGACCTGGCGAATCTGGTCAATGAAGCCGCCCTGCTGGCTGCCCGAAATCACCGTCAGGCGGTCGCCCAGACTGACTTTGCCGAGGCCATTGAGCGAGTGGTCGCCGGTCTAGAGAAAAAAAGCCGGGTGCTCAATGAAACCGAGAAGAAGATCGTGGCTTACCACGAAGTCGGCCACGCCATGGTGGGGGTACTCATGCCTGGCGGCGATCAGGTGGCCAAAATCTCGATTGTGCCCCGCGGTATGGCTGCCCTGGGTTACACCTTACAGCTGCCCACCGAAGATCGGTTCCTGCGGTCTGAGGCGGAGTTAAAAGGCCAGATCGCCACTCTGCTGGGGGGCCGCTCCGCCGAGGAGGTCGTGTTTGGTTCAATTACTACCGGGGCCTCTAACGACCTGCAACGGGCCACCGATATGGCGGAGCAAATGGTCACCACCTACGGCATGAGCGACGTGCTAGGCCCCCTGGCCTACGAACGGGGTCAGCAAAACACGTTCCTCGATGGCGGTATGCCTAACCCGCGCCGCGCCGTCAGCGAAGACACTGCCAAGGCCATCGATGCCGAAGTCAAAGATATCGTTGAAACAGCCCACCAGCGTGCGCTAGACATTCTCCGTGCCAACCGTGACCTGCTGGAGGAAATCGCCCAGTTGCTGTTAAAGGATGAGGTGATCGAAGGGCCACCATTGAACGAGATGTTGGCACGGGTTAGCCTGCCGGAGGCTGAGAAGGTAACTGCCATGGCTTAAGAAGGGTTGAAGGCACGACGCGGAGAGGGGCGGACGCGCAGACGCGGAGCGTTTAAGTCATGAGTGATCCCCGTGTCCCCGCGTCCCCGTGTCGGTTTTGCCTTTATTTGACAACCTTAAAAAAAGGGTCTTTTTCTGAGTTCTAGCGGTATTTAATTGCTTAAGCTAGAGGTAGCTTCGCTGATTTGGAGGTTCATGAAGACGCAAGCGTTCGTGCTACCACAAAAATCTACCCGCCGTTGGAAACGTCAATTGGGGGCAGTCGCTGTCTCATTGCCGCTGGTCTGGATTGCTCAGTGGCATATACGGGGATTATTTTCACAACCTGAAGTCGCGCTGGTGTTGGGAGGCGCGACCGAACGCGAAGAATTTGCCGTACAGTTTGCAGCTGAGCACCCTGACATCGACGTGTGGGTTTCGTCAGGCAGCAACCCTGAATATGCAGAATGGGTGTTTGAAACGGCCCAAATTCCTCCCGAACGCTTCAAGCTAGACTATCGGGCGGTGGATACGGTGACTAACTTTACAACGCTAGTCGATGACTTGCACCAGGACGGGGTCAAGAGTATCTATTTAATTACCTCGGACTACCACATGCGCCGGGCGGTGGTCATTGCCGAAATCATCCTGGGTAGCCGGGGGATTCACTTTAAACCTGTGACTGTGCCCTCAAATCAACCGCCAGAACCCCTGACTCAGAGCATTCGAGACGGGATTCGATCGATTTTGTGGGTCTTAACTGGTAAAAACGGGTCAGAATTTGTACAGCCCTCTTCTGCCTATCCCCCTGAGAGTTTGTTGGCTACCCAACCACCTAACGCCCCCTCGACCACTGAAAATAGGTATAAGTAAGTATTTATGGCAGGTTAACCGCTATGACATCTGCAATTCAAGAATCTCCCTACACCGAAGCGCAAGTCAAGGCTTGGTTGCGCGGCTTGATGACGATCGCCTGGGCCGATGGCGAGTTTGACGAAACCGAACAGTCGCTGATCCACAGCATGACTGAATCGGAGTTTGCACCAGGCATTGAGTTTGAAACCTTTGAGCCCATTCAGGCCACCGAGCTCGCTGACGAGTTGAGACCCAACCCCGTCGCCGCTGAAAACTTTTTACGGATGGCGGTGATGGTTGCGATCGCAGACGGTGTCTACTCCGCAGCAGAGGACCAAGCCCTGCTCGGCTTTTGTGAGGCCCTCAATCTAGACACCGCAGTGCTGCAAGCGCTACAGTCAACCCTCTATAACCTGCGGCAAATTAAAGAAGAGGTCCAGCCAGGTACCTCAAGACCAGAATCAGCGCCAGAGGCACCCCCCGAGCCGCCGTCTGCCGCCGCCAGCCCACTGATGCCGCCCAAAGACAAAGCCGGCCCCGACCCCCTCAAACCTGCCCGTGAGTGGCTCGATCAGCTGGCGGTTGACGACCCGCGCCTGGCTCGGTTTGTATGCAAGATGATCCCACCCCAGTGCCCCTTTGAGCGCGATGTCAAACTATTTGGCAAAAAAGTAGTTCACATCCCCCCCATGTGCAAACTCAACCCCCTCTACGATCAGATGGTAGGCTTGCGGTTTCGAGCCCTGTCCTACCTGGCCGATGATTGTCAGGAGGACATTAGCGAGTATATCTAGCCATTGGAACACCTCAAAACAGACGTTCTCGTCGTAGGCGGCGGCACCGGGGGGACCGCTGCTGCTATCCAGGCAGCCCGGCGGGGGGCTAAAACCCTGCTGGTAAGTGAGTTTCCCTGGCTGGGCGGCATGTTGACCGCCGCAGGTGTATCTGCCCCCGACGGGAATGAGCTAGCGGCGTTTCAAACTGGGTTGTGGGGGGCCTTTTTACAGGAACTCGAGCGGCGTCAGTCCGGCGGCCTCGATAACGCCTGGGTGAGCTTCTTTACCTATGACCCGGCGGTGGGGGCCGCCATTTTTGCAGACTGGGCAAAGGCACTGCCCAATTTGAGCTGGCGCTGGGGTCACCGACCCCGAGCCGTGAGCCGCCAGGGCGATCGCATCGTCGGTGTTGACTTTGACGACTTTACCGTGCGGGCCTTTATCACGCTAGATGGCACCGAATTGGGGGATTTGCTAGCCCTGGGGGAAGTTCCCTATCGCTGGGGATGGGAAACCCAAGACACCTGGCAGGAACCCAGTGCACCTAAGTCTTTGACAGACCCCATCGATCCGCTTTACCCGATGGTGCAGCGCTACCCGGTGCAGGCCCCCACCTGGGTCGTGGTGATGCAAGATTACGGGGATGCGATCGCACCGGAGATTCCCCCGTCCCCTGACCAGGCCAACCCGGCAAATTTGGAAGCAGCCTGGCAGGGGTACGGGGCTGAAAGGTTTCTCAACTACGGTCGCCTGCCAGACAATCGATTCATGATTAACTGGCCCCACCAGGGCAATGATTACGGAGAGGACCTTAACCGGCTCGTAGGGAACCAGGCCGAGCGCGATGCCTTTTGGCAGGCTGCCCGCTGGCACACCCAGCAGTTTGCCCACCACATTCAAACCCAGCTGGGGCAACGCTATGGGCTTGCCCCCTACGTATTCCCAACGGTAAAGAACTCTCCTGGGGGCGGGGCCTATGCCCTTTATCCTTACTATCGCGAAAGCCGCCGACTGGTGGGGCTCGCCACCGTCACCGAGATCGATATTTTAGCGATCCCCGAGGGTCAGGTTGCACCGCTCCCCGTCAATAAACAAGGGGAGGTAAGCAGCATCGCCATTGGCAACTACCCCAACGATCACCACTATCCTGGCTTTGATATGCCCCTAGCATCCCGTTCGCTACGCTGGGGGGGGCGCTGGACTGGCGTGCCGTTTACCATTCCCTATGGAGCCCTGGTTCCGGCCCAGGTAGACGGTCTGCTGACCTGCGATAAAAACCTGTCAGTTTCCCACATCGCCAACGGAGCCACTCGGCTACAGCCCCTGGTTTTGTCCATCGGTCAAGCGGCTGGGATGGCCGCCGCGTTGTGTGTTGAGCAGGGCTGCCAACCGCGGGCTTTACCGGTGCGATCTCTGCAAATCGCCTTGCTAGAGGATGCGATCGCACCTTTAGCCGTCATTCCCTGCTTTAACTTGTTACCCCAAACATCTGAATGGGCAACTCAGCAGTATTTTTACTTAGACAATCCGGCTAACTATCCTAGAGATGGAAATGTCCCTAACAGTTGCTTCAAACTTCCTTTAAAGCAACCTAAAGATCTGGCTGATTTTGAAGGCAGTTATTGCCAAGAAGCCAATCAAAACTATCAGCTTCAACTTAAAGGGAACTCCGTAAATACCGATCAACAGAAACTATCGCTGGTCACGCTACTTCCCCACATTAACGCCCAACTACAATCCTTGCCAAGCCCCTCTGACATCAGGGTTAACGGTCGCCTCAACCATTCTGGACAGTGGTTTCTCGTGAGTTCAATTAATATTAAGCAGACTTGATTTGTAGCTCTAATTAGGGGTCTTTAATTTAGGATGGGAAGGATAAGAGACCCCCTCATCTGAATTTCATAAACCGATTGTCTCTAGTTAAAGTTACGGTCGAAAAAGACCCAAAGCAGTTAGAGATTCAAGACATCGCAGGCTATTTACATTCTTCACAGAGAACTTCCTGAAAAGAGCCCTCATTTTGAGTATCTAGAAATAGCAACCTTGGATCGGATAGCTCTTAAAATTATGACTCGTTTGTTTTCCATCTTGCTGTTCTCTTACAGACAGCTCACCCTAAATAGTTGCAATACGCTAGATCATCGTGGCAGCGGTCGTCTGTCCATTGAGGCCTCCCCTGATGTCTCATCCCTAATGGATCATCGCGGTAGTGGTCGTCTCCAGTTTCAAGGCCCGACCTTGGCAGAGATGTCCTGGCAACTTGCCTAGGGAGTCTGAGACATCGTAAATTTACTGATAGTAAAGCTAATATTGTTCAAGACTCCTCCTTTTAGGGTCAGCTCTCACGCCTTCTTAAGGGTTTTTACTCAGGTGGTGCTTGACAATAAAGGCCTATTCTAGCCACAAGCTTTGTTATTCAGAACTAATACCTACGCGACTTTACCCTACCAATGGGACACCTACCTATCAATCTTTGCAGAAATTTCATGGCTGCACCTGCCTGAAAACATCAAACTGGCCTCAAAAGTGAGAGTGGATTGGTTGATTAAGGTACCCTAAGTTTAAGTTAAAGATAATTTTATCCGTGCATTTTCTTGAGTAGCCCTTATGGCAGTAGAACTAACTCCATTGACAACGAGTGATTCAGACCTGATCAAGCGCCTAGACCCGAGCGCGATGGACCAAATCATGATGTATTTGGCCTTTAGTGCAATGAGGACAGGGGGTCACCGTCACGGTGCGTTTTTGGATGCAGCCGCTACTGCCGCTAAGTGCGCTATTTATACTACCTACATAGAGCAAGGTGAAAACCTGCGGATGACAGGGCACCTGCACCACATCGAGCCCAAACGGGTCAAAGCCATCGTTGAGGAGATGCGCGAAGCCTTAACCAAGGGTAAGCTCCTCAAAATGTTTGGGTCCCAAGAACCCCGCTATCTCATTCAACTGCCCTATGCCTGGCTGGAGCAGTATCCTTGGCAAGATAGCCCTAGCCGGATTGCAGGCACCAGCTTGACCTCCGAAGAAAAGCGTCAGCTGGAGAGCAAACTGCCAGACGAGCTCCCCCCTGCTCAGCTGATCACCTCCTTTCAATTTATGGAGCTGATTGAGTTTCTCCATGATCGCTCCCAGGCCGATCTACCCCCTGAGCGGCAAATGCCGCTGAGTGAGGCCTTAGCTGAGCATATTCGTCGCCGCCTGATGTATTCTGGCACCGTGACTCGGGTTGACTCTCCGTGGGGGATGCCATTCTATGCGCTGACGCGGGAGTCTTACTCACCCGCCGATGAGGAAGAGCGGACCTATACCATGATCGAGGATACGGCGCGCTACTTTCGCCTGATGCGAGAGTGGGCTGACCGGAGTCCTAGCTCAATGCGTATCTTAGAAGAACTCGATATCGAGCCCGAGCTACGACAAAAGGCATTTAGTGAGCTTGATGAGCTGGTGCGCAAATGGGCTGACAAATATCACCAAAAAGGCGGCAAGCCCGTTGTGGTGCAGATGGCCGTGGGCGAAAACGACCGCTGAAGCCGTCGTCATAGCAACCTTGTTACGGTCATGTTCTAGAAGATTAGTCTTCTAGAACATCGCTCTTCTAGAGAACCTATCTTCTAGGGGAGTTTTTCCCAAGCTTGGGCCACTATGTCCCCTAGCAAACATCTCAAATCACGGTCTAAAAGCGCGTCATCGGCCATTAGCTCAGCCATCACCTCTTCTAAAGACTGCCCCTGCAAGCGGGCGGACTGAATGACGCTGACGATGGCATGGGTAATGTGCACTTCGTTCGCACAGCCTACCCTACCCGTACCAGTCCGGTTATTCTTGAGAAGATCACCCAAATTATGATTGCTTAAACTGTTCAAGGTCGTGGATTCCATGGGGTCGAAAGTTAAGGGGATAGACACTCGCAGATTAACTGTCTGGCATTTGAGAATGCCCTGCTTTGCGTCTGGGAGAACAGCGTTTACTTAAACGGGGTCTACCCTGTCAAGACTGAGCTACTTTGGGGCGCGGCTGCGGCTTGGGAAAGTTTGGCAACTCCACAGAGGCCAAAGACTTGATTCGCTTTTGCGATCGCAACGGACTCACCACCGGAGACGGAGCCGCCTCCCTTTCTGGAAAGGTCATGGCCGGGACGTAAGAACTTGCATCAGCCAGCACTTCAACACTGACCTCGGGGGTATGGGGCATCTCTGACGCCGTCCCCTCGGGAGCTGTCTCAGGCGCTATCTCTGCACTGGGCTCTGGAACATGCACGTTGGACGTGGGCACCTCGGAGGGGAGGGGGGTTTCCCACGGGGAAGGCTCTGTAAATTGGAGAGAAGCATTCTCATCAGCAAAGGCTGCTTCGGTCAGGGGCAAGTCGTCATCTGCGCCCTCAAAATCTTCGTCAGTGTCATTCAAGGTGCTAGTCGGGTTTTCGATCATCCGCGCTAAATCATGCCAAAGTTGAGCCTCTGCCGCCGGGTCACCAGCGGGGGCAGACTGCATCGGCTGGGTTGATATATCAAAGCCACCTATCGGCTGTACGGTCGCGTCATCATCGATTTTATCAACCGCTTTGCTACCCCGAATCAGCGATTCTAACTGAGGGTCAAGCTTTTGGTAATCACCGGACTCAGAGACCCAAGGCTGTATATGCTGAGCCTTAGGCATCGATACCAGCGGCATGTCTTGCCCCACAGTGACAAAGTCAGCTGGGACGGTGTGGGTGTTAGCAGACACGTTCAGACACTTTTCTAGGGCCGCTTTGAACTGCATCGTATAGCGCTGCTGACGCTGAAGGCGCGATCGCAGGTCTCGACAAGCCGTCTCAGATTGGAGTAGGGCCTGGGCTTGGTCAGCATACTGCTGTTGTGTAAACGCATAGTCGTGCTCGAGCTGATCAACTCGCTCTTGAGTCGACGTTAGCTCAGTTTGGAGCGTTTCATTGAGAAGCTGATGCCGCTTGAGCGCCTGGTTAGAATACTCAAGCTCTGTGACCAGCTGAGCAATATGACGATCGCTGACTCGGGGTTCGCTAGACTTATCAGCACCGTTAGAATTGTTTTGAGATCGCTCAATCTCAGACTGTAGAGCTGATTGAGACCGATCTAGGGCATCTTCGAGCTGGGAGACCTTTGCAAGCAAAACATCATTACATTCATTGAGATCTCGAATTAAAGTGACCAGTTCAGCCTCCCGTTCGGGGGAGATGTCTGTGTTGCCATGACTAGGATTGGGTTGGTTCATAGGTTTAGAAGGGGAACTGTGATCAAGGCTCAAAAGAGCGGTGCTCGAAGCAGTCGTGCCAGGAATTTGATGAATACTAATGCAATTAGGAAAATCGATAACTTGCCAACCCTCCCCAGTCGCGTCCTGAGCTTCAGGATGTTGCCGTAATGACCCACCAGATATGTCTTTGGGCGGATTAGCGTGAAAATTTTGGGGACTGTTTTGACTCATCAACAAAGAAGCATTTACGAAGACAGCGGCTAAGATGCAAATCTGTAAACCCTGGCCACATCGAGAGCTGTCGCTTGCCATCCGGGAAAATTCAAGTTTCCAGACTGGATGTGGTTTAGCTATTACAAATAGTCTTGCAGCGCGTCAATTATAGAGTAACCCTGGAAAAGTGATGCACAGCGACATGATCTGTCACATCACTGATAGCCATTAATATGGAAGGCTAGCATGGAAAGCCCAATTGGTAACCCTTTAATTGTTTAACATCTGTCAAAATCACGATCAATGCTGACAAGGCTCAAGAGAACCCGGCAAAAATGTCTCCGACGTCACGTTTTTTGACGCGCTCCCCAATCATCTAAACCTACTATTGTGAACCCAATATTATGTCGGTCAGTAGGGCTTGGTGCATCGAAGCACGATCAAGGCGAGATTGAATTTGGTCTGGGGTCAGAGGTTGACCGTTGACGTAGAGTTTGAGCCATTGCTGGGTGAGGGTATGGGCGTGGTTAGGGAAAGGGCGAAGGGGAAAGGGCGAAGGGGAAGCCGGGACAGATAATAAATCGCACCCGGGGATGTCTACATCTTGCATGAGCTGGGTGACTTTGGGATCGTAGCTGAGGGCGTAGCAGCGACAGCCTTCGGCGGCGGACATGACCAGGGCGTGGAAGCGCATGCCGATGGTCATCTCAACGCCGCGAAAGAGGCCCTTAAGCTGGGTCGGATCGTCAAGCTGAAAAATGTGGTGGGGGCCAGGGAGTTGCTTGGCAAGGTGGGTTGCGATCGCAAGATCCTTCACCGGCTGAAACGGCACCAGCAGAATACAGGCCTGGGTGGTCTTTTGAAAATCAACCAGGGCCTGGGTAATTAACGCCAAGCGGGCTGGGGTAAGGCTGGGCGACGATCTTAGGGCCACTGCGACTCGCGGGGCGGGCAAATCCCAAAGGCCGGGCACCGGTTTAGAGGCGAGTGCCCACACTGGGTCAGGGGCCAACCAACAGCCAATTTGCCAATCTGCCAACAGTTTGGCAGAGCCGACATCCCTGACACTAACTGCATCACAGTGTTGCAATGCCCACCGGGTTAGCCAGCGACTGGCAGCCCGATTAAGCGGCCCCAGCCCCTGGGCCCAGGCGATTGTTTTAAGCCCCAGCCACTGGGCCAGTTTCATCAATCCGCTGTAATAAAGCGGATTGACCCGACTGGTGGTATCTTGCATGAGACTGCCACCACCCCAGATAAACACATCTGACTGACGCAAAGCCGCCCACACCGCCTTAAAAGACTTGCGTGGCACCGCCTCTACGCCATAGCGGGCAGCTGTCTCCGCCGGGTTACCTGACAAAACAATGGGGGTCACCGCCGTAGGCAGCATCTGCAACAGCGTTGCCAACAGCGCCTCATCACCGCCATTGCCCATCCCGTAGTAGCCACACAAGACTGCCCGCATTGCTTTGGAAAGTTACTGCCTAATAGTTATCGTCCTAATTAGGATAAGGGTCAGGGGGGGGATTTTGGATTGTTGTTAAAACCTTTAACGATGGCAATGCTTTTAAAGGTGTTTCAGAATTACAGGGGTAACTTATGACCTATGGCAATTGCGTATTATGCTGAACCCAAAGTTGATACACTAGCCCCCTCTACCCATTCAGCCCCTCCCAAAATCCAAAATCATGAACGCTCTCTCTACCCCCACCTGGATTGTCCACGTCTCTAGCGTCGTCGAGTGGATCGCGGCGATTTGGTTTATTTGGCAATACGCCGAGCTCAGCCAGCAACTGGCCTGGCGAACCCTATCGTTTGGCATGTTGCCCGCCCTGATTAGCGCCATGTGCGCCTGCACCTGGCACTTTTTTGACAATGCCGCCACTTTGAGCTGGCTGGTCACCCTGCAAGCGGCCATGACCGTAGTGGGCAACTGCACCGTGTGCGCCGCCGCTTGGTGGATCTGGCGAAGTGCTCACGCTGGGCAAGGGTCAGGGGAGCAAGGAAGCAGGGTGGCAAGGGAGCTAGAGAGCTAGAGAGCCGCACCTCCCCACCTTCCCCACTTCCCCACCTTCCCCACCAAACATGTCTAAAGAAACCCTCTTTGCCCTCTCCCTCTTCCCCTACCTTGGCTTTCTCTGGTTTCTCACCCGATCGGGCCAAACGCCTCGGCTAGCGCTGATTGGCTTTTATGTATTGCTGATTTTTGTGGCGGTCACGATCCCAGCGGGGATTTATGCAAAACAGGCCTACGGCATGGAGTTGGCCAATGTTGACTGGCTCCACGGCAGTGCAGAATTTTTCTTGACGTTATCGAATATTTTGGTGGTGCTAGGGTTTCGGCAGGCAGTGCAGCGGCTTAAGCAGCAGGCGTCTGAGCGTCAGTAGATAGCCTTATGATTTCCTACGAGACCTGGCTTAATCGCATCTTTGGTCGTTCGGTCAATTCTCTTTGGGATCCGTCGATTGAGGCAGATGCCCCCACCATTGTGCGGTTTATTGCCCGGACCTTTTACGACTGCAAGAGCGATCTCCAACAGTTTTCAGATAAGCAGGTGGGGCATGGGCTGCACTTGCTGCTGATCGAGGGGGCTTTGCTTGCTAACTTAAAAGCCGTGCCCTTTGAAGACTCTGCGATCGCAATTCGAGGCATCAAGGTTTTATATCGTGACTGTTTTGCGCTGCGCACCCGCCCCGTGCTGAGCCATCTCGACGAGCCCGGTGGCAATGCGTTAAACGGGGTTTGCTACCTGCTGTGGGAAGATTGCCCATTGCGGGTTTGGGGTAAGGATTTTTTTGAACTCTCAATGGAAGTGCTTGAATGTGCCCTGAGTGTGCCCCACGTAGCCTGTGTGGAGAGTGCTTTGCACGGGCTCGGGCATTTGGGCGGTGGCTCAAATCAGCGGGTGCAAGATTTGATCGAGGATTGGTTACCGCAGCAGGCTAATCTGCGGTCAGAGCTGAGGCGGTATGCAGAGCAGGCCAAGCACGGGAGAGTTCTATAAGGTCTCCTGTTCCGTATCTTCCCCATTTCCCTACAAATTTTTAGCCCTAGGCAGACAGGAACCCACCTAGGGCGACTGGTGCAAGATCAGCCGATTTCTGTCGGGGTCATAGGCATAGATCTCCCGACCGTGGGAGGCTTGTGATATCTCGCCAGGAGGGGGATAGCCGAGTTTAGTAAAGGTTGCGATCGCACCCTCCAAATCCTCAACTTCCAGACACAGGCTCATCCCCCCGCCTGTGCCGATGAAGTCATCTCGATAGTCTGGCTTGGGCTTAAAGATTCCCAGATGCAGTCCCGGCAATTGAAATTCAGCATAGCTGTCGGGCAATAGCGGTACAGGAGATTGCCCCAATAACGCTTGATAAAATTCCACTAAGTCGTCGAACTGTTCACTGGCGAGGGTAACGAAGGCATTGCTGGGTTTGATTGGCATTGGAAAGGGACTCTTGATGAAATTGGCAATTGGGGATCTCTTGATGAGTTGGCAGAGTGGGTTTGATGTAGTCGTTTGATTTCAAAGGTTTTCGGTCAACCGTAACTCACCCTGCGATGCCTTTCGCTTTTCGCCTTTCGCCTTTTACCGTGGGCAAAAACTCAAACCTCTCTAACGACCCACTTATCTTGCTCTAAGATGGCTATATAAAACTGCTATTAAAGGCCCTGCCGCTATCTTGAGGATTGCGCTAGCCTGAAGTCAAATCTAGCCCGCTGGTAGAACTTATGGTTGCAACCACATCATCCCAAACCATTGCTGAGTGGCTCGGCAAAGAGGCCGATGCGCTACTGAGCTACGAAGCAAAGATTTCTAAAAGTCAGATTCATTTGCCAGGCACTGACTGGGTGGATCGGATTTTTGCCCAAACTGACCGCAGTCCGCAGGTGCTGCGCAGCTTGCAACAACTCTACAGCACCGGACGTCTGGCAAATACGGGCTATCTGTCAATTTTGCCCGTTGACCAGGGGATTGAGCATTCGGCGGCAGCCTCTTTTGCGCCTAACCCGATTTATTTTGACCCTGAGAATATTGTGAATCTTGCGATCGCAGGGGGCTGCAATGCCGTCGCCACCACCCTGGGCGTACTGGGGATGATGTCGCGCAAGTATGCCCACAAGCTCCCCTTCATTGTGAAGCTCAACCACAATGAGCTGTTGACCTATCCCAACCAGTTTGACCAGATTATGTTTGCCTCGGTCGAGCAAGCATGGAATCTGGGAGCGGTTGCCATCGGGGCCACCATCTACTTTGGCTCCCCTGAGTCAACGCGACAGATTCAAGAGGTTAGCAAAGCCTTTGCTCGGGCCCACGAGCTAGGGATGGCGACGATCCTCTGGTGCTACGTGCGTAACAGCGCCTTCAAGCAAGATCAGGACTATCACGTCTCGGCGGACCTGACCGGGCAGGCCAACCATCTGGGAGTAACGATTGAGGCTGACATCATTAAGCAAAAGCTGCCCCTCAATAATGGGGGATATCAGGCTGTGGCCAAGGCAACCGGCAGCAAGTATGGCAAGACCAGCGATTTGATCTACTCAGAGTTGACCACCGAGCACCCCATCGATTTGACCCGATATCAGGTGCTGAACTGCTACGCCGGGCGAGCCGGACTGATTAACTCCGGTGGCGCATCTGGGGAGAATGACTTTGCCGAGGCAGTGCGTACCGCTGTGATTAACAAGCGAGCTGGGGGCTGTGGCTTGATTTCGGGCCGCAAGACGTTCCAGCGTGATTTTAAGGAAGGGGTGAAATTGTTTCACCTGATCCAGGATGTGTATTTGTCGGATGAGGTGACGATTGCGTAAGGGAGTTTAAGAGGGTTGGGGCGGCTCGCCAACGATCGAAACCCACCCCTGCTCCTCCCTGGAGGAGACTTGTTGGGCGAGATTGTTTTGGCTGGATGTTTTTCCGCAGCGAGGACTGGTTAGCTTATCCTTTAGGGCCAGACAGACTTTTACGACTGCTCAGGTTTGATACGACTGCTCAGGTTTGACTTTTCATTTTTTACCTTTTAACTGATAAAGCCTGCACCGCAAACCGTTTGAGCTTAGCAAGATATTCTGGGCTTTTAAACTCAGCACCGACATTGTGATGGGTTTTGGCATCGACCAAAATCAGCTCCTTCGGTCTGCTGCGGGCGGCTTTGTACAGTCGTTTGCCCATCTCAACGGGAATCAAGGGATCGCCTGTAGTGTGAGTGATGAAAAGTGGCACCTCCAAATCTCGAACCTTTTGAAGGGAGTCAAATCGCTGGTTCAAAATCCACCGCACCGGAAACCATTGGGCGTAGTGGGAGCGGACCACCATCTCTGACATGGTAGTGAATGAATTTTGGACGATGAGTCCAGCCAGGTTGGGGTGTTTGCTAGCGAGGTCGATTGCGATCGCACCCCCTAAAGAATGTCCATACACAAAAATCTCATCCAAAGGAATGCCTCGCTGCTGGGTCAGGTAGACAAGGGCAGCATTCGCATCTTCGTAGAAGGTTTTTTCGGTGGGGAAATCACCTTCGCTGAGGCCATAGCCGCGATATTCGGCCAGCAAGATATCGAACCCCAGCTTCCGCAGCCAGTAAGCCTGGGTCACGTTAAAACCAATGTTGAGATTGGCCCCATGGAAGTAAATCAGCGTACCGATGCGGTCCTTAGGCTGGGGAATCCACCAGCTGTGCAGGCGTTCCGGCTGTTGAGTATCCGCATTAGCCGGAATCCAAATCTCTTCGTACTGGAGATTGTGCGATGCTGGCGTGGTTTGCAAGATATGGGTCGGCTTAAAAAGTAAGCGGGGCTGCATTGCCCAGATCAGGCCAAGGGCAACTAGATAGGAGATAAGCCCTGCGATCGCAAATCGCCTCAGCGCTCGTCCCCAACGCTGCCGAAAATGGCGTTGAGTGGTTAGCCTCAGGAGAATGTATAGGGCCATGACGGGTACCCACAGATGATTAGTGTGACCCAACGTGGCCATGATTTTCGAGATCGCCGTAACAAAGGTTTGGCCCGTGACAGACATTTATTCAAATCAAATATTTTGGGCTAATCGGCACATGGCGATACATCCTGCACTGGGAAGCACAAGGCACTGCCCCACCCTTCCCCATCTCTTCGACAGGCTCAGGACAATACCCTATCTTCCCCATCTTGATGTCCGTGATTTCACCTCCCATCCCGTTCGGCTGAGCGCTCACGTCGAAGCCCGCGTCTGTCTCACCATCCCCGCGTCTCCCCCTGCTCTATCTCCACCTTCTAACCCTCTACTCACTACCCCATATACTTCTTCAACAACAACGTCAGCTTTTCCTTAGTCTTCGCCGGGGCCATGTCCAAAGGCGTGATGATGCCAAACTTCAGCGCGTCATGGGCCTCTGACGCGGGCGGATTTTCGCTCAGGCGGCGCACCACTTCTTGGATGACACGCTGGGCATTTACAGCATTTTTGTGCAGGTTACCGATCACCATCTCGACGGTGACGCTGTCGTGGTCGGGGTGCCAGCAGTCGTAATCCGTCGCCATCGCCAGGGTGGCATAGGCGATTTCGGCTTCGCGGGCCAGCTTGGCCTCGGGCAGGTTGGTCATGCCAATCACCGTCGCACCCCAGCTGCGGTAGAGGTGAGACTCGGCCTTGGTGGAGAAAGCAGGCCCTTCCATACAGACATAAGTACCGCCCCGGTGTAGGGTGACCTCGGGCAGATCCAGGCTATCTACAGAGTCGGCCAGGACCGCGGCGAGATTTTTGCAAACGGGGTCGCCAAAGGTGATGTGGGCGACAATGCCGTTACCAAAGAAGGTCGAGACGCGATTTTTGGTGCGATCGATAAACTGATCGGGCACCACCATATCCACCGGCTTCACCGCTTCCTTGAGAGAGCCCACCGCCGAGGCGGAGATCAGGTACTCCACCCCCAGGCTTTTCATCGCATAGATATTGGCCCGAAAGGGCAGCTCAGTGGGCATCAAAGTATGGCCTCGACCGTGGCGGGCGAGAAAGGCCACCCGCGTGCCATCGAGGCTGCCGACGATTAGGGCATCGGACGGTTTACCAAAGGGCGTGTCGATGTGGATTTCTTGCACGTCGGTGAGGGCATCCATCTTGTAAAGGCCGCTGCCGCCAATGACGCCGATTTTTACTGAGTCTGTCATGGTCACTAGGGTTCTGTATAAAGGTCAAGACTAGGGTAGATATAGCTTTGGCCATATCGCCTAGGGCACTGAGTCAGGTTACCTCCTCTGCCGCTACAAGCGATGATGGCTGGCAATCGCACAAAGTTTTGTGGCGATTGCTATATTACCGAGATCTTGGATGACTGCGATAACCATTTACAACTCCATCAAGCTTAAGTTTCGCTTAGGTAGGACACGGGGAATATTCTGTAACGAAGCCGCAGACTCAGAGCTGTTACCCAAGAGCCGATTCATTTTGATGGACACCGCCTACGAAATTTACAAAACTCGCCAGAACTTCCGCACCGGATTTCGGTTTTGGGCTCCTCAGCAGTGGGGCTATCACTTTATTCTGCCGCCCCGGTGGATGGTGCTGAGTCGCGATCTCAGATTTATCTCCCAATACCGCGATCAGTTTCGTCTGTTGCGCACCGGCAAAATTGTCTGGGGATATCTGGTGCAGGCCAACACCCTACTGTTTGAAGCGGGTCCAAAAAATCATCCCGCAGCTCTGGTCTATAGCCCCGACCCCACATTTCATAACAATTTACCTGCCTTAGCGAGCCTGGCCAAAGATCTCTTTGCGCTAAAAAACCAAACCCTCACCCATCCAGAAACCGAGGAGCTAAAAATCTTTGCCGACGCGATCACCAGCGAGGTTAGGGGACTTCTGAATGTTGAAATCCCTCGGCACAGTACCTGGGGCAAGCAGGTCTATTTCACCACCCTGACGGTTCATCGCAAGCACTTACCAACAGGCTATTTGAAACTGGGTTGGTTTCCGCTGCTGATCGCTCCTGACACATCCTCTGCTGTGATGATCTTACCCGAGCGCTATTGGTCGGCTAACCTCAAGACCCTATGGCTTGAAGATTAAACCTCAAAGATTAGACCTTGAAAATTAGGCCGTGCAGTATCCTAAAAGCAGAGAGAGCCAAGCATCCCATGACCCTTGCTGCTAAAAAACTCACCTTTGAGGAATACCTGGCCTACACCGATGGCACCGACACCCGCTACGAACTCGTCGATGGGGAGCTGATCGCAATGGGGATTGGCAGCGGCTTGCATGGGGCCATTCTCAAGTTTTTAGAGAAGGTCTTCGATGCCGAGATTATTCGGCTTGGGTTAGAAATGGTGGCATTGCAGGCAGCGGTTGGTGTGAGGTCCCCCCGCAGCGGGCGTTGGGAGACCAGTCGCATCCCGGATGTGAGTGTCATTACCCTGAGCCAATGGCGTGAGTTACAAAACCGAGAAGCCATCATCGAACTGAATGAACCACCGCCACAACTGGTGGTCGAAGTCGTCAGCGACAGCACTCGCCG
>JBCDDJ010000036.1:0-25687 GCA_039180385.1 Cyanobacteria bacterium P01_G01_bin.38
CGCTGCACGGGGGCTAAAAATGCATGGTCTCGCCACCAGGCCCGGCTATCCATCTGTTTTCGCAACCCCAGACCACTGGCCAACAGATGCATCAAACCGGCATACCATTGTTCCTGAGTGGTTTGTCGATTGCCGATCACAGATAGGTCAATCGACAAACAGGTCACCCCTTCAGCCTGCATTCGATTCATCATCTGCACTCTTAAGCTAGACTTACCGACCTGCCGAGCATTGAAAATATAGCAATACTGATTATGTCGCAGGGCTTTATAGAGCTGGCGATCCGCCTGACGCACCACATAGGTAGGGGCCTCTAACGGCAAGCTGCCACCTACCTGATAGTCATAGTGAGCGGGATGCTTACCCGTTCTCAGCAAAGCATTTTCGCTCAACAACTCCGCCTGGGTGGCCTTAAGCACCTCCAAGGTTTGGGCTTGCTCCTGGGTGCGTTCTTTGACCCGCAGCTCCAGGGCTTTATTCTGGGTTTCTAGTGACACCGCATAGCTGCGGATTTCTTGCACCATGGCATTAAAGGCCGTGGCTAAGAGCCTCAGCTCATTCGGGCTCTTGACAAATACAGGCTTGCTGTAGTCATGGTTTCCAACCCGGTCTGCCCCTGCCTTCAGTTCATCAATGGGGAGCCCTAGCCAGCGAGCTAAGCCAACCGCCACCAAGGCTGAGAACCCCAGACTGACGAGAACGGCCCCGCCACAAATCCATCTGAGCTGTCTCACCTGAGCGACTTCACGGGTCGCGTCAAAATCTAACCCCAGAACGGCAATGACCTCTCCCTGGGCATTTTTAATGGGAACAACGGCGGTGAGCCAGGTGCCAAATTCATCGGAGTAGAAAGAGGGGGCTGTTTGGGATTCCCCCTCAAAGGCTCTGGCAAAGAAAGGATCGGGGATACGATACAAATTTCCAATCGGGTTACCTGGCCAGTCTCCCTTGGGCTCATAGAGCCCATCAGCAATAAATTTAATGACGTGGTGGTCAGGAGCCTCTGGAATCTCGACCATCAGATAGACCGAGATAGTAATGGGATTGATCGCTTCCTGTAAATCCGGTTGGGGGTAGATAGCCTGAGGATTGCCCATCTCAAGGCGACTGGCTTCACTAATGCGGCGCATAATTTGGGCTAGGTTCTGGAAATCTGCCGAGGCCATCAATTCGTCTGCGACCTTGGGGGGTAATGTCATCGCAGTTTCACCCAGCGGGGTGGCCAGTATCTCCGCCGTAATGGGCATGGATTTCTCTTCAGAAACACGCTTTAGCCGCAGGATACTGGCCTGGGTGGATTCATCAAAGAGAAAGCTGCTGGTTTGGCCCACATCCTTAAGCCGACCTGACGTTTGCCGCACTAAGAGCCCATAGAGCTGTGCATATAAGAACCACACACTGATGGCCGTCATCCCCACGGTCAGCGCTGAGATCACTAAACCAAACTTGACTGCAAAAGGAAGCTTTGGAAAGCGATGCATGGGAATCGGCTTGAAAAGAAAGGAGCAGAAGCGAAGGAGTCGGGAGGCAGAGGGGGCAGGGGAAGCAGGGAGGCAACAGAAGCATATCACCCTCTCACCACTTCCCCCCTCACCACGGGTCATAACCAAAACTGTCAGCCTGCCCCAGCCCTCAGGTAAACTGATGCAACGTTTGGACAACCCAGGCTTGATTGAAGACTGTTGCATAGACTCGATTGGCGATATCCAGATGACTGCCCTGTTTGACAACCAGCCCAGATAGTCTTAGTTCAGTTTGCTCGGGGCTATCATCGGCAGAAATCTGGGTCGAGGTCAGGAGCTGTTGATAAATTTCAAGCATGGGTCTTGTCAACATTGACTGACTTAACAAGCGATCGCGAATCGTCTTTAAATGTTCTGGGTCATCTTTGGTTTCCCAGTTTTGGATTATGTGCGATCGCACCAGCCCGTCAATTCTCTCTTGCTCTTTCCCTTCTGGGATAGGCACATCTGCATTGCGGATTAACTGACAGATTTTCTGACTTAAGAAGGGCTGCCCCCCAGTCCAGACTAAGATTTGAGCCAATACGCTTTGAGGTCTTGCTACCCTATCAGAGAGCCCTTGCAAAAGAGGGTGTGCTTCGTGGAGTTGAAAGCCGTTAAGTTCGATAGCTTGACCAATATTAAAGGGCGTTCGATGGGGGTCTTGGATGAGTTGGGACGGGGTGGCAACGCCCAACAACACAAAGATGAGTCGTCGATAGTCAGGGTTATCAGCCCGTTGATTAAAACAGGTGCGTAGCCAGATAAAGAAATCATCCGCCTCAAATTCGAGACTCAACACGCTATCCACTTCGTCGATGAAAACGATAATATCTTCAGTAATCTGGGGCAGGATGACTTGACTGACAAATTCATCCAGTCGCTGTAGGGGCGACAATAATATATTGTCTCGCCACCAGGCTCGAACATTCATCTGCTTTCGCAGTCCCAGACTGCTGGCTAGGATATACATGAAGCCTGCATACCATTGCTCTTGGGTGGTTTGACGATTGCCAATCACAGATAGATCAATGGCGACACAGGCCGCCCCTTCAGCCTGCATTCGCATCATCATTTGCACCCGCAGGCTAGACTTGCCCATCTGACGGGCATTAAAGATGTAACAATACTGACCCTGTCGGAGCGCTTTATAGAGCTGGCGATCGGCCTGGCGCACCACATAGGTAGGTGCATCTGTGCCCAGGGAGCCCCCCACTTGGTAATCCACACTAGAAAGCTGATCGGCACTCCGCAACAGTTCGTTTTCAATCACTAACTCCGCCTGGGTGGCCTTAAGCACATCAAGGGTTTGCGACAACTCCTGGGTACGAGCGGCAACCCGTTGTTCTAACGTTCGATTAGAATCTTCTAACGCATCATTAAGCGTCTGCATGTCCTCGTAAAGTTGAGCATTAGTTAAGGAAATCGCAATCTGAGTTGAAAGTACATTTAAAACCTCCAAGCGTTCGGGGGTAAATGCCTCGGTTGTTAGATTGTTCTCAAGATACAGAAACCCCACCATCTGGCCCTGATTAACAATGGGCGTACAGAGGATTGATTTGGGCTGACGTTCAACGATGTAAGGATCTTGCTGAAATGTTTCTGAAGCAATTGCATTGGCGATTAAAACTGGATCTTGAGTTCTGACAACATAGTTCATCACTGACAGCGGTAGCACCTGATCAAGGGGAAGAGACTGTGATGAATGGACTGCGATCGCACCCTCAAGGTTGCCAGTAGCTTCAACCCCCCAGGTATCATCTTGTTGCAAGACTAAAACCCCCGTTTGGGCACCTGCATTTTCGATCACAATCTGCATCAAGGTTTCCAACAAGCCTGCCAGACGGATTTCACTGGCAATGGCATGGGAGGCCTTGATCACCGTGGCGAGATCAAGACTGCTACCGGTATCAGAACTGGAGGACGATGGCTGGGTAGATTGCTGGAGCGTATCAGAGAGACCTGCCTTGGTCAGCGTTGCGGTTCGAGGTGTGGACTGATCGGGCATCAACAAGTTGGGATAGTGACGCGCTAAATCCTGAGCTTTAGCCTTTGCCCCCCATTGCTGGTAGCCATGGTAGGCCGATTGCATATAGCCTCGGGCGATATTTGCTTTGCCCCTGGCTAACCAAAATTGAGCTGCTAACTCATTTGCGATCGCTTCATTCTGAACAAATTCATATGCCCGAGCAGACGCAATAGCCTGGTCATAGCAATCGATAGCACTGCTGATGTCACCTGATAAGCGAGCCCTCTCAGCCGAGATCAGCAAATATCGATGCAGATAATTGGCTTCGCAGTTGTCGGCCCACCCTCGTAGCTTCTCAGCACAGGCTTGGAGAGTTTCCCCATAGGCTAACTGAGCCTCTGGGTCAGCGGTCCCATACAGTGCCGCCAGGATTAACGCATGATAAAACGTATGCTCTGCTTCCCCTGGCATCCCCGCCACAAAGGCGATAGTCGCTTCACTCTGGCGCACAAAGCTGAGTGCCTCGTCATACTGCCCAAAAAGCCAGGCATGCATAGCCTTAAACACAAAAAGCGAAACCAAACCAGGGCCATATTGATTGGTTTGAAAGAGATGGATGCAAGCCGACTCATCAAAATCTTCTAAATTGGCTCCCTCACTGATGAACACACCTGTCTGCAAGGCAGCGCTGATGTAAAGATAAATCTGAATCTGCCGGGCAAAAACATCATTTTGGGTCTTGCGTAGGTAGGCCAAATAGCGAGCCAGTTCGGTCTGAATCTCACCTAGCTCAGCCCCCATCAAAATCAGGTGTAACCCCAAGTGGGTAACGATATAGCCAGTAAAGACATCTCCGGTCTCGACGCCAACTCGATAGGCACGACGCAGGAGCGCTATTCCCACTTTAAAGTGACTGCGCCAATGGCTAATAAACCCCACATAGGAGTTGAGCACCTTAGCTTCGTTGTAGTTGTTGTAGCGCTCTTTGAGCTGCAACGCCACTTGCCCAAAGGTATAGGCCGTTGCATAGTCTCGAAACGCAGCTGACAACATCGCCCCCCAAAAGGTATAGCCCTGGGATGCCCACTGAGAATTGCCATACTGCATCGACAAATTCGCCATTTTGAGCGTCACCAGTGTCACCAGGGTGGGGTCGGTAAAATAGGCCGGTCCGGTCATATTCACTAGCAGCTGCATGCAGGCAAGGGCGGCGGCATCACTCATCTCAGGCTTATTCACCAGCTGGGGAATCTGACAATCTTGGCAGTGGTGTCGATAGATATCCAGCTCTGCCTCTAGGACCGAGGCAGTTTCATCTGGGGACTGTGGCCAGCGGAGTCCTAAGCTGCGAAGCGCCTCGCCACCGACGCTCAGGTTCTCAACAAACTTGCCCTGATTGTCGTATAAAACCAGCCGAATAATATGAATCGTGGCCTGATCGATGACAGAAGTCGCCTGATTAAGCGTGAGTTCGAACAGGTGCTCCGCCCGTTCAAAATTGCCGCAGAGATACTCACACTCAGAGCCGTCTCGATGCAACGAGAACGCCAGATCATAGCGAGCTTGCCAGGCGGTCTCGGGCAGTAGAGATAACCCGGCGTCAAAGTATTTTAGGGCAGTCTCGTAAGCACTGGCCCCTTTGGCTTTACAACCCGCCTGCCAGTTTAGCTCGGCCAGCTGATAGCGCTCAGACTCATTGCTGACCAGCGCTTTTCCTCGGTTTAAATGATTAACAATCTCAAAAACAGTTTCATCCAGATCCAGATCGCCCCATTGCTGTAAAAGCAAATTGCCGATTCGCCAATGGGTCTGATCTCGCTGGGCAGAGCGCAATAACCCATAGGCTGCTTCTTGAATTCTGTCGTGGACAAATCGATAGCAAATTTGCTCGACCACATCCGATACCAAGCTCTCTGAGTCCAACAGCATGGGAATTCGATAATTCTCTCCCAGAGGCGTGATCAAACCTGCGGTTAAGGCAGGCCAGAGCAATTGGGCGACTGTAGCGGGAGCGTGTTCTGAGACGATTGAAAGCACAGATAGATCAAACTGATCACCAATACAAGCTGCCAGGGTCAACACTTGCTGGGTGGCTTCAGGCAAGTGTTGAATTCGACTCGTCATCAGCGCGACTACATTATCTGTGAGGCTAGTGACTTGAAGCTGAGTGATATCCCACTCCCAGGTAGCCTTGGCAAAGTCAAAGGTGAGTTGCCCCTCACTGTAGAGAGACTTAAACAGCATGCGGGTAAAGAAGGCATTGCCGAGGGTTTTCTCAAAGAGTAGTGAGCCTAACTCCTGAACGGCTTCTACATCGGTGCTTAGGGTATCTGCCACAAGTTGTTGGACATGGGAAAGTTGTAGCGGTTGTAAAGCAATCTGATTGAGGATGACCTGGGCTTTGAGCTGGTCTAAGGTCAGCAGGAGAGGGTGATCAGGGCCTACTTCGTTGTCACGATAGGCTCCAATAATCAGTAAATGACCACTCTCTGTATCGATAAGTAGCTGGGTTACCAGGTCTAGAGAAGCACTATCAACCCATTGCAAATCATCTAAAAAGACCACCAGCGGATGCTCGGGTTGAGCAAATACCCGCACCAATTTTTGAAAGGTTTGGTTAAACCGCGCCTGAGCTTCAGCCGGGGTAACGTCGGGGATAATGGGCTGGGGGCCAATAATCAACTCTAACTCGGGAATGACGTCAATCAGAACCTGGCCGTTGGTCCCCAAACTGGTCTGTAACTGTTGTTGCCATTTCCCAAGCTCGGTTTCGTCTTCGCTCAACAGCTGCCGGACTAAGTCCTGAAAAGCCTGAATCAAGGATTCGTAGGGAACGTTGCGTCGAAACTGGTCAAATTTACCGGTAATAAAATATCCTCGCTGACGCACAACCGGCTTATGGATCTCATGCACCAGGGCAGATTTACCAATGCCGGAATAACCGCTGACCAGCGTGAGTTCGACAGCGCCCTGGCTGATCCGATCAAAGGTGCCCAGGAAGGTTAAAATCTCGGTGGCGCGACCGTACAAAATCTGGGGCAGTTGAAACTGCCCGGAGCGATCGTGTCCACCGATGGCAAAGGGGGCAATGGTACCAGCAGTATTTAACTGGTCAAGACAGATTTGCAAATCGGCAGACAGTCCCTGGGCTTGCTGATAGCGATCTTCCGCCATTTTGGATAACAGCTTTGTCACTATCTGGGAGACGACCTCAGGGATCGCGGGATTGCTCTCCTGCAAAGGTATCGGCGCTTTAGCGATATGACAATGGACCCATGCCATCGGATCGGCTGCCTGGAATGGCAGCTGTCCGGTCAGCATTTCGTAAAAGGTGATACCGAGGGAGTAGAGATCGGTGCGATAGTCCACCGTGCGGTTCATGCGCCCAGTTTGTTCTGGCGACATGTAGGCATAGGTGCCTACCGCAGCTTGATGATTGGGCTGATTACTCGAGACCTGAGCTGCTTGGTTTAACTGGGATGCCAGGCCAAAATCAATCAGCTTAATGTCTTCTGTAGTGGGGTTAATGAGAATGTTACTGGGTTTAATATCGCGATGGAGCAGTTGAGCCTGGTGGAGTTGCCCCAGGGTATGGGTCAGTTTCAGGGCGAGGGGCAAAAACTGTTGCAGGGAGAGCGCCCCTTGTTGTTGGATCCATGCTCGTAGAGAGATGCCTTGGAAATCTTCTAGGACCAGTATGGGCGAAGCGGTAGGTGCTTTCCACTCAACCGGCTTGATGATATCTGGAATATCCAGGGTGTTCAGAATCTCATATTCGTATTTGAGGTTTGCGATCGCACCCAGCGTCGGATACGGGGCTGCCAGGGTTTTAAGGACAACAGACCGCCCATCTGCCTGCCGAATGCCTCGGTAAATTAGGGACCGCGCCCCGCTATAAATCAGCTCTGTAACCTCATAACCCGCAATCGTCAGCATGCTTTTAAGAGTCAGGGCTAGCGGACCCTGAAGAACGACTAAATCCCAGCGATGTTCTCGATTGTAGCGCTACATCCAGTTCGTATCTTCCCCAATAATTGCTTGAGCAGGAGACAGGTTAAATTCTTGCTCGAGAATCGCCCGTGCAGATTGCAGTCCTGAAATCACCGTCGGCTCAATCGCCCCAGCATTAAAGCCATTCCGAATCCAGTCGCCCGTGAGGTAGAGGTTATCAAAGCCTGACTCATCTGCTTTGAGACGATAGTCTGTGCTTTTAGGCAATGACATCACATAGCGCTCGGTGGGGAAAATATTGATCCGTAAAAACTGCGAGACTAACAAGGACCGATCTAACCCATTGGGATTGTCTGGCGGGATCGCCTTGGACCAGAGCGGGCCGATGTAATTGTCTAAAAACAGCTGAATCCGCTCCTCAAAGTGAGCCTGGGCCTGAGCCGGAAACCCATGATCGCTCGCAGGCGGTATCCCCGGATCAGGAATCACCCCGGTAAAATAAGCCAGATTATGGGGATAGTCAGCTTCGGGCCAGTTCTCCTGGGCCAGCAGGTGGGTCATATCCGCATAGGTATCCAGCGGTTCCACATAGGTGCCCACCACGGCGCTGGGCATCGGCCACCCCAACTGGGATAAGGTGGGCTTCAGCCAAAACTGATCGCCCTGAGTCGTGACGGTTTGCACATGCTCGATCATGTCTCGCCACTGCTTGCTCGCTGCTCTGGCTTGGTCAGTTTTGTCTGCCTGCAAAAGCTCTCCACAGAGATAGGGTAGCGCCGCGAGAGAGATGCCCAAAATCACCAGATCAAAGTCACCCTCTGGGTTAGTTTCAGTTCGCGCCTTGAGCATCAGGGGCGGTTTTTGATCTTGCCAGGGCGTCCAGAAAGACTCCAGATTAATCTTGTCTGCTTTCAATGCCTCAGCCTGGGTCGGGTCAATATACTCGTAGCGAGGTTCGCTGGGCCAGCACAGCAACCCTTTAACTCGAATCAGGGGATCATATTCTTCATATTTCGGATTAAGCGTCACTTGACGAGCGACCTCAATACTCTTGATCGCAGACTGATCGTCCGAAAGACGGAGCGCCGTAACCCGATGAAAGAACTCAAACTTGACTCCACGCCGCTTCAGGACCTTATAGAGGGGGGCAAAAATGGTATCTCCCATGCCCGCCTGCATTTTCCACATCACCGACCCTTTGTAGCGAAAGAAAATATTGATCACCACCCGCAGGGCAACCCCCGCCGCCATTTGAGGATTGGCAATATCGCCTTTGGGGTAGGCGTACACCAGATCATAAATTGAGCGCACCATCGGAGATTGCAGCGTTTCGTCCCAGGCCCCGTAGCTTTTCAGCCATTCGCCATAGTCATACTGATCCAGGGCATCCAGAGAAGATTCAAACAGCATGCCCTCTGCCAGGATGGCGCGAATATTGGCCAGACCATAATTGGTGATAATCAGCTCTCGACGCAGGTCTGGGTCATCGTTTAGCTTGGCGTACCAGAGGTCTTCTAACTCATCCATAAAGCGTTCGAGCAATCGCTGGAGCACAGTGTGATGTTCTTTCCAGTGATGGCGGTGGTTGCTGGACAGCCCTTCAACTAGTTCCTTCGCTAAATGCAGATACACCCCTTCTGAACCGAACGCGGTGGTTTGGGTACTCCGGTTGATTTGCTCACCGAGCGAGCCCAACTGCGTTAACCACTGCTGTGGGTTTTGCATCAAAGATTGCACCACCTGCTCAGACGCACTGGTAAAAATAGCCCCTGCCACCAAACCCAGGGATTCTAAATTTCGATAGATCTGCTTAAACAGAGATTCAACCCCGCCAGGCGCAGTCGGGCAAAAGGATCCCGACACACCGAGCACCTTAGAATTTTCCCAAACCCGATAAATCAGCCGCAGCGCGGACACCAGATGCTCCCAAAGACTCGTCGGTTGACGCGCTTCCCAGGGGAGCAATTCATTACGGGGAAAATCAAAGCGCCAGGGATTCCATTTGCCATCGGCATAGTTTTCTAAGATGATCAAATCATGGGGCTTAAAGGCATCTTCAACAGAACTGAACGGACCGTCTTCGCCGAGTTCTTCGTAGCACTGTTTCATCAGGCGAAAGGCATTTTCGTAGAATCCGAAAAAGATGTGCAGGCCATGCTCTTCAATGCGATAGTTAGGCGTTTGATCGGGGCGGTCAGGATCGCTTGAGACATTGCGACCACTGGCTCCTTTGCCCCCCAGTCGCCAACCCAGTTGATAAACGGTGATATCGTACTTGGCTTCCCAGCCTGGCTGATTAGTTAACTCATAAACCGTTGCCAGGGAGCCCATGCCCCCCCCTAAAACAGCAATCTTTTTGCGATTATCCTGAGGCATACCCTGTTCCTTTACACTAAGCCTGCATTACATCATGCGCACAATCTCTTTGCCGCGCTCAATCGTGAAATCGAACTCTGTCCAAAAAGCAAATTTGACAGGCGGTGATGGCCCGCCCAAGCCAAAATCACTCACAATGGGATGACTCGCAAAATTATTAATTTGGGCCTTAAAAGGATGCTCGATCAGGCCTCCACCTCGAAATTTAACCAGCTGAGTATCCGCTTCAATAATCGCCTGATAGCAAGGTTGCTGACCATGTTGAGCGTCTCGAAACTGTTTGAGAAAAACAAACGGAACCGATCGAGTCAATAACGAAAATAGAGCATGAATCGGCAAGCCCAACCCTGGGATTACAATCTCTTTATCCTCCCCAAACAACTCCTGAGTGATCGCCTGGAAACAATCCTGCTGAGTGCGCCAAAGACGCGGCAGATGTAAGGGCTGATCCCGATTAACCCGGTTCAAACTAATTACCGGCTTACGGGTTGCCCCGACTGTCGGGCCAAAGGTGGGAAATACAGCGGCCTCAACCTTAAGGTGGTCTAATGTCTGAGGCTCCGTTGGCATCTCAACCCATCCCCACTCTTTGGGAAAGCCATACACCTCTCGCCCGGTGGCCATCGCATAGGAGCTATCGACAAATAAGTAGGGGGTAAACCAGGCCAGGTGATCGACCCAAAACAGCGGACCGATTTGACGACCCGCCATGGTCAATACCCAAATAATGACTTCATGCTCAGGGACAAATCCAGTGTCTTTTTGGCTAGGGGCTTGCGATCGCAATTCCGGATTTTCCCCAAAAGTCACCAATACAAAATGAGTGGCCGGGCGGTAGTGCACTCGACCTTTCGACGGTTCATTGAGATAGCGATCGCAAAGTTTTTGCAGATTAGAAAGCGCCCCCTCAAAGAAAAACGCATAGAGCAAAGAATGCTGACTGAGGGTTGGCTGCAGAAAGGACTGCTCACCCCCTCGGTCAACATAGCGCGCTGACGAGAAGCAATCAGCGGGATTCCAACAACAATCCTCAAACATAGACTGACGTCAATGGCTTTCGTGATATCAGACCGAGCAACCAGGTAGACTCCGAATGCTGAGGCAAGACTACCAAATGTCCGTGATTAGAGACGATTGTCAGCCTATCTAAGACATAACTCTTAACTGAGTAACAGTGTGCCAGGCCCCTCTCGATAGCTCCACCGAGGTTTAGGCGTTTAGGCAGAAGATAAGCAGGAAGCTTAGAACGGCGAGGGTTCTCGCTATTTGCATACCCATATTTCAAACAGACTGGGCACTTCGGGACAGTCAACCAGAGATTGTTACCACCTCTGTACTGAGAGAGCTTTAGAACGCTACCTATTAGCTTACAAAAGTTACTTTTTTTAGCGGTTTCCCCCCGCCAACTAGTTCTTGTCTCTTTATTGCCTTACACTGATTTGTACTGTCGTCATAAGTTACACCTGGTCTGTCACAAGTTAAAACACCATAGGCGTGAGTTCTTCGAATACATTTCATTAAAATTCATTCAAGTGACTCGTGAATACATACACAAGAGCCCCCAAACGCCGTCGTAAGCGTGGCGTGATTTTGACGTCAGCTGGGTTAGCAAGGTTTCAAGCCGCTAAGGTCAATGCCGAATTTGATGAAAATCAAGGGCAGCGCTACACCCTTGAAGCCCTCAGCGAGCGCACTGGGGTTAGCATTGATACCCTGACAAAAGTGCTGAGCTGTGACCTGCGGGTGGATAAGCAAACCCTAAAGTGTTGTTTCCGTGCGTTTGGCTTAGATCTCGGGACAGCCGACTACTATAGTCCCGAGTCAACAACGTCTAGAGCAGCCTTGCCCCCCGATGCTGATTCATCATTTTCACCATCGCCACCAGGTGGACCATTGCCCCTAGATTCTAAGCTCTATGTCGAACGACTGCAGGCTGAGACAGACAGCTATAGGGCGATCGATCGCCCTGGGGCACTGGTTCGCATCAAAGGTGCCCATCGGACAGGAAAAACCTCACTGATGGCCCGCATTGCTCAGCAAGCCTCACAGCAGGGCTATCAGCCGGTTTCGGTCAGCTTTCAGCTAGCCGATAAGCAGGTTGTCCAGGATTTAGATCAGCTATTGCAGTGGTTTTGCGCCAGCGTAGGCCTGGAAATGGGCATCTCACCCAATCTAGACACCTACTGGGATAGCCTTTTTGGCAGTAAAGTCAGTTGCAAACTTTACTTTGAGCAGTACCTGCTAGCCATGACTGAACGCCCGGTCGTGCTGATCCTGGATGATGTAGAACGGCTGTTTCATTATCCAGAGGTAGCGGACGAATTTTTTGGGCTGCTACGCACCTGGTATGAGGAAGCGAAAACGGTAGACATCTGGCAACAGCTCAGAATGGTGATTGCCCAAACCTCTGAGGTATATATTCCGCTGAACCTGAACAAGTCGCCTTTCAATGTGGGGGTCGCGATTTCCCTGCTGCCGTTTACCCCAGACCAAGTACAGACCCTGGCAATGGCCTACGGCCTAGACTGGTCAACTCAGTCTGCAAAAGAGCTGTGCCAGCTCGTGGACGGGCAGCCCTATCTTGCCCATCTAGCGGTGTATAACGTTTGGCAAAAAGAGACGACCCTGGCAGAAATATTCACCGACCCACTGGGGTGTCAAATCTTTTCTCCTCACTTGCAGCATCAGCTAAGGCGTGTGCAACAACAACCTCAGCTGGCTAAAGTCTTGGACAAGGTGATGACCCAACAGTCTATATCGCCATCCATTCTGTCAGAGCTATACCAGCTTCAGAGCATGGGGTTAATTACCTTAAAAGAAGCTGGCCCACAGTTGGCCTGCGATTTGTTTACACGCTATTTCTCAACACAGTTTGCCCCTCAAGCAATCAGTCACTCAGGTCAATCATCCCCGTTGACCCTCAATCACAGTCGGCTGGTCGGGCATATGGCATGGCCCTCTTCTTCTCCCTAGAGATGGCCTCTCAAAGGCATCCGGGTATGCTAGAGAGACTGCTTTACTCACCCGTGCCATGCTGCTCAAACGGTTAACTTTTTGGCTCGAATCTCACTGGGTCACCCCCGCCTACAGCGGCTGGGTGCTGCTGGGAGTAGCGCTATTTTTCTTTGGAGCCGCGACCAATACGATGGCGGGCTGGCTCTATGTGATCAGCGGTGTGATGATGGCGATGCTTTCAATTTCGTCAATGTGGCCGCAGCGAGCCTTGAAAGGGCTGACGGCGCACCGCCAGCCGATTGCCCCTGTGACAGCTGGGCAGGCGGTGCTCATAGAGATGACCATCCACAATGAAACCCCTCGGACCAAAACGCTGCTACAGGTGAGGGATCATTTGCCCGCAGGGTTAGGGAAGACGCAGATGGCGGCGATCGCAACCCTCCCCCCCCAAGATCACCACCGCTGGGTCTACGAAATCCCCACTGAGAAACGCGGCATCTACCATTGGCAGTCGGTGCGGCTGCGCTCCGCCGCACCGTTAGGTCTATTTTGGTGCAGTCGCGAACAAATCTCTAAAGCAAAGGCCATCGTCTATCCCCAAATTTTGCCCCTATCCCACTGCCCCATTATTGACATCTTGGGCGATCAATCTGGGCTGCAGTGGCAGCACAATCGCAATGCCAATGCCGGCAATGAAGGGCTGACTCGCGCCCTGCGCCCCTATCGTTGGGGCGACCCGACTCGATTAATCCACTGGCGCACCAGTGCCCGCTACGGCGAACTGCGCGTCCGCGAACTCGAAAAACTCACCAGCAACCAGGATGTCTTAATTGCCCTCGATACCACCAACCCTTGGACCCCAGATCACTTTGAGCAAGCTGTCATTGCCACGGCCTCGATCTATTGTTATGCCCTGAGCCGTGGCCTGTCGGCCCAGTTTTGGAGCCCCCACCTGGGGTTGGTCACGGGTAGAACCCCAGTGTTAACTGCACTAGCCGACATCACCTTTAAATCAGAGCGACCCTCGGCCCAGGTTCCCAATCAAGCCCTGGTTTGGTTAAGCGCCCAGGTGCCAGATTTATTGCCTGTGGGTAGCCAACATCTGTGGTTTCCTAATCGCACCGCCGCCCACGGGCGCGTGTCGGGGGTTAGCGATCACAATCGCCTGATAATTGACCCTGGGCAAGATTTGAGACAACAGTTACAGAGCGCGTAATGGCCCCCGGCCCTATCGCTCCAAATCAACTCGCGGGTCAAAGCTCTCTATGGAGTACAGTGCTTGATACAGTGCTTTTTCTTCGGGGTCGAGGATTGTAGGGATTGCGATCGCAATCTCCACAATCTGGTCTCCCCGTTCTCCTTCGGGGGTCACATATCCCTTACCCGCCAGACGCAACTTCTGCCCCGGCTGCACCCCAGCAGGAATCACCATCTTCACAGCCCCGTCCAAAGTCGGCACCTCGATTTGAGTGCCTAATACCGCTTCACTGGGGCTGAGGGGAACTCGACAAAACACATCCTCCCCCTGCCGTGAGAAAAAAGCATGGGGTTCCACAAAGATTTTCAGATACAGATCGCCCCCGCCAATCCCCTGGCCCCGCAAGCGAATGCGTTGTCCTGTCACCATCCCCGCCGGCATGTTGACTTCGATTGATCGACCATCCTCAAGGCGAATGCGCTCATGACCACCGCTATGGGCGCGCTCCAGCGGCACCGTCAGCTCAGCTTCTGCATCCCGACGAGTGGGGCGCGACTTGACGGCATAGCCAGTTTTACTTTTACCGGGTTTAAAGGGATCCTCAGGCGCTTTGCGAACCGTGGTCCTCGTCTGAGGGGGCGGGGTGGTCGTGGGGGTGCCACCCTGATGGCGATTGAGCAGCTGATCAACAAAATTGTTAAAGTCATCCCACTCACTAAAGTCAGAATCCTCGCGATCGCGACGTTCCCAAAATCCAGCAAAGCCTTGCTGCTTCCAATACCGGCTGTACTTCTCGTACTGGGCTCGTTTATCTGTGTCAGAGAGGACCTCATAGGCCTCCCCCAACATCTTGAAACGCTCCTCAGCCGCGTTATCTCCCGGATTCAGGTCAGGGTGATACTGACGTGCCAGCCGTCGATAGGCCTGTTTGATCTCATCAAACTTTGCGCTCTGCTCAATGCCCAGAATCTCGTAATAGTTCCGAAAATTTTGCATGGAAAGTGTTACAGGGACTGGGCGCTACCAAACATCTTCTTCAAGCCGATCGCCATCGTAGCGATCTCGGCGGTCAGGGCGATCTCGGCGGTCAGGGCGGTCAGACCGATCGCGAGGCCGCTGCGCAGGTGGGTAGCCCGAATTCCCAGAGTAGCCTCGATCTGAGGCGCGAACTGACCGGTCGGCGCTATCGCGGGACGGGTCCGGAACCCCCTCCTCGTTAGCCCACGGGTCAGGGGCAGGCTCCCACAGATCCTCTTTAGATTTGCGTCCCTCATCATACGCAGCATCTGGGCGACGACTGTCCTCCGGCCTGGGGCGGCTACCCCCATAGCGCTCATCATAAGGGTCGTCATATCGGTCGCCATAGCGCTCATCTCGATAGCCCCACTCTTCGGGATACCCCTCCTGACGCTGATCAGGATAGCCGCCCCGAGACTCACCGGGATAACTGCCCCGAGGCTCATCAGCATATCCACCTCGAGCTTCGTCTGGATAGCCGCGCCGCGGAGGCTCTCCATAATTATTAGGATAGTCTGCATCAGGGTAGTCGCGGCCATTGTCAGCCCGACCGCTAGGACGACGATCATAACCACTGTCTGGGCGACGGGGGTCATTGTAGTCTCGACGATCATCTGGGGCATAGCGATCGTCACGGCGAGGCGCACCATAGCCTGACTCATCACGGCGAGGGGCACCGTAGTCCCAGCTCTCATCCCGGCGCGAGGGGCCACCCCGAGCGTCATAGCGATCGTCCTGCCGAGGGGGAGGACCGTCATAACCGTAGCGATCATCATAGCGATCGTCGCGGCGGGGTGTGTCGTACCCGTAGCGATCGTCGCGACGCGCAGCAGGGCGATCCCACTCGTCATCCCAATCGTCCCAACCGCCGCGAGCGTTATCACGACGACCATAGCTTTGGGCATCCCAGCGGGCCTGCTGATCCCAACCATAGCGATCGTCGCGGCGATAGTCGTCTTCCTCGTCGTCGGTAAAGATGCGCTTTAGGGTGCCGCCAATTTGCCCCAAGATATCACCATCTTCGTTATCTACATCATACAGATAGGCTTCGCGGTTGAGTTCGTAGATTTCATCCTGCAGATCGGCCTGGGCCAGGTCGATGACGCGATCGTCACCGCGATCTAAGCCATCCCGCAGTTCCTGGATCAACCCTTCGATCCGGCGTCTGCGATCGCGGGCAAACTGCAGTCCAAAATCAAGCGCCACCTCCCGCAGCGTCCGCTCCGCCTGAAAAGTCAGCGTCTCAGCCCGATTGCGCTTTTCAATCCGCTCCCGCTGGAGCCGATCGGTATCGGCATATTCCTCCGCTTCGCGGATCATCTTTTGGATATCTTCTTCGGCCAGATTCGACGCTTCTTGGACGGTGATGCTCTGTTCACGCCCGGTGGTTTTATCCAGGGCCGAGACTTGTAAAATCCCATTGGCATCAATGTCAAAAGACACCTGTACCTGTGGAATCCCGCGCGGAGCCGGGGGGATGCCCATCAGCTTAAAGCGACCTAAGTCCTTGTTATCCGCCGCCATCTCCCGCTCCCCCTGGAGCACATGCACTTCTACCACCGTCTGATTATTTTCAGAGGTTGAGAACACATCTGATCGCCGTACCGGGATCGTCGTATTGCGCGGAATCACCTTTTTCATCACACCGCCGATGGTCTCTAGCCCCAGGGACAGCGGCGTCACGTCCAGCAGCATGATGTCTTGAATCTCTTGGGTCAAGATCCCTGCCTGCACAGCCGCCCCCACAGCAACCGCTTCATCGGGGTTCACGTTTTGATTGGGCTCTTTATTGAGCATGGTCCGCACTAATGCCTGCACCATCGGCATCCGGCTGGCCCCACCCACCAGCACCACCTCGTCAATCTGAGACGGCGATACATTGGCATCGGCCATAGCCTGTTTAAGCGGCGTCCGCAGGCGACCCACCAAATCAACACAGAGGCTTTCAAAGTGCGATCGCGTCAGTTTCGTCTCAATGTGCTTAGGGCCATCTGCAGTGGCCGTAATAAACGGTAAATTGATCTCAGCCGAGGGCAAACCTGACAGCTCAATCTTGGCTTTTTCAGCCGCTTCGGTGAGGCGCTGCAAGGCTTGACGATCGCGGCGTAAATCCACCCCTTCTTTTTCTAAAAATTCTTCAGCCAGCCAATCGACAATCTTTTTGTCAAAGTTGAGCCCGCCGAGCTGGGTATCCCCGCTGGTAGACCGGACCTCAAAAACGTTATTTCTCACATCTAACAGCGAGACGTCAAAGGTACCGCCCCCTAAATCAAACACCAAAACAGTCTGATTAAACTGCTGATCAAGCCCATAGGCCAGCGCTGCCGCTGTGGGCTCATTGAGAATACGCTTGACCTCTAACCCCGCAATCCGACCCGCATCTCGGGTTGCCTGACGCTGCGCATCATTAAAATAAGCCGGTACCGTAATTACCGCACCTGTGACCGGCTGCCCTAGATAGCGACTGGCCTCCTCCGCCAGCTTACGCAAAATCATCGACGCAATCTCTTCAGGGGCAAAATCCTTATCCAACCGAGGACAGCGGACCCTGATATTCCCCTCATCGTCCTTGCGAATCGTGTAGGGTACCTTTTTAGACTCTGAGTTGAGTTCGGCGTACTTGCGCCCGATATAGCGCTTGGCCCCGTAAAACGTATTTTGAGGATTTAAAACAGCCTGTCGCCGCGCCATTTGACCCACCAAGCGCTCGCCCTCTTTACTAAAAGCCACCACCGAAGGCGTTGTGCGCATGCCCTCAGTATTGGCAATCACAACGGGTTTGCCGCCTTCCATTACGGCGACCACTGAGTTCGTGGTCCCGAGGTCAATGCCGACTACCTTTCCCATTCGCCAGGTTTCTCCTCGCTGCTTATCCTAAAACCGCACATTCTGCCTTCAAAATCGACCTGCCTTGACAATCAAGCTCACCACACTGAATCACATATCGCCGATCCGCTTAGTAGTCTAAGCCACTACAGGCACTCCAACAGGCACTCCAGTTTAACCCCTAAACTCTATCAAGTCGCCCCTTGAACCCGATCAACTCAATGGGTAAACCGTCAATAGAGACATCAAAAATGATCAGAACATTCTTTAAAGGCTTTATCTGACTATGCTAATAATATGTTTCCTTATCAGCACGTTTGTCTATTCTAGAGAACCGGCAATAAAGTTATCGTGTTCTTTGATAATATAAGGTGCCATGCGGATGTGGCGGAATTGGTAGACGCGCTAGATTTAGGTTCTAGTGTCTTCGTGACGTGAAGGTTCAAGTCCTTTCATCCGCATCAAGCATTATCCGCAGTGAGCTTAGCGGTTGCCTCTCTACAGATCATTAGCGGAGCGCTTGCGGAGCCATGCTCGAAGAGCTTTATCCATGCCGAAGGCTTTATCCATGCCTTTTAGGTCATTGCCCACGGGTCTATAGTCGGCCAGTCCTTCGGAAGGCTACGTCAACCAATTTATCTGGGTTGGCACAACTCTTCGGAGTATTTTGTTAGATCTTTTTTTCTGAGCAATCCCGCATTACCCCCACTTCAAAAGTTTAGCTACAGCAAACCGTTTACCATGCCTATCTCTCTGGTGGGCAACCACAATAGCAGCACATTGTGACCCCTAGATTTCGGTAAATGATTATAATTTGTAGGTAGGTTAAGCAGTCAGGCAACCCATGTAATCGGGCTACCTAATATATAGGACGCAACAGTGCTACTCACCAAAGGTTTTGAAGTCGAAATGTATACGGGCACCCCTGGCGGGACTATCGTCGGGCTTGCTGACCAGGTGACCGCTAAACTCGATGGATTTGTCCGCGAACCCGACAGCCGAAATGTTGAGTACACGACCCCGCCCTTTCGCCGCTATGAGCAGCTGCTGTGTGAGCTGCTCACCCCCCGACTGCGCCTCAGACAGTTTTTACAGCAGCTAGGGGACTATACCTTGCTGCCCGGTAGTACCCTATCTCTAGGGGACAGTCGACGATTTTACCGTTCTGACCCCAAAAATCCTTACCACAGCTACATTGAGGAAACCTACGGCACTGATGTAGTCACCGCTAGTATCCATATTAATGTCGGCATTGCTGATCCAGAGCTCTTGATGCGAGCCTGTCGCCTCATTCGATTGGAAGCTCCTCTGTGGTTGGCCCTCACGGCGTCCTCTCCCTTTTTAGACAATCGCAGCACCGGCTACCACTCAACTCGATGGCATTTGTTTCCCCAAACCCCAAAGCATGTCCCTCTGTTTGAGAACCATACCCATCACATTAAATGGGTAGAAAATCAGCTACAGATGGGCACGATGCAAAGCGTTCGCCACCTGTGGTGCTCAGTGCGCCCCAACGGAGATTGCCGCCCTTACAACCTCAATCGCCTCGAGCTCAGAATTTGCGACTTAGTGACAGATCCGCTCCTGCTATTAGCCGTCACAGCACTTTTAGAAGCAAGACTGCTGCAGCTACAAGCCGATCCGTCCATCGACCCCCTCGAAATCAGCCAGCTGCCTGCAGCTAACCGCCCCGAAGACTTACTCGCGATCACCCACATCAACGAACAAGCCGCCGCGCAGCATAGCCTGGATGCCCAACTTACCCATTGGCAAACTGGTCGCTCTATCCTTGCCAGAGATTGGATTGAGCAGCTATACCAGACGGTTTACCCAACCGCAAAACAACATGGCATTGCTTGCTTTTTAACCCCGATTAAACAAATTTTGAGGGAAGGCAATCAGGCTCAACAATGGCTCAGCCAGGTGCAAGCCGGTGATTCTATTCAAGAAACCATCACCCAGGCTGCCCGCGTCATGGACCTGCAAGAAAAAGCCTTAGAGTCAGATATTTGCCAGACCGCCGCTGCTCAGTACAGCTTGAGTCGATAGCCCACACCTAAGCAACTCATAGAGATGACCCCTCCCTTGATGTCGGGGTAGCCATGGATAGCCTGAGAACATCGCCAAAGATGGAAATTCAACTTCTTGGACCCTCCAAACCTCCCTGCAAGGCTTCAACAGAGCCATAAAATATTTTTGATTGATAAAAAACTCCTATCATTTGGGGAGATGCTGCCCTGGTAACTTGCTCAGGCAAGCTTTTCTGGAAATTGGGCGAGCCTATACTTGCCGTTATCCCGCAGCCCACTTACAAAGCTGCTTCACTGGACTCTCCTAACTGACTAAATGCCTCGAATCGTCCTGGTAAATCCTGAAATCCCGCCAAATACTGGCAATATAGCCCGCACCTGTGCAGCTACCGCTGTCGAGCTACATTTAATAGCTCCTTTAGGGTTTGAACTCAGCGATCGATACTTAAAGCGAGCAGGATTAGACTACTGGCCCTATGTCAAACTACATGTGCACGACTCTATCGATACTTTTTGGCAATATCGAGAGCAGAGGGGGGGGCGGATCCTGGGGTATACCACTTCAGGCACATCTAACTATCTAGAGATAAATTACCAAGATGATGACTGGCTCCTATTTGGATGTGAGACTAAAGGGCTATCCCCAGACATCCTGGCTAAGTGCCAACAGACCCTACGCATCCCCATCGTTGAGTCCTCTGTAAGAAGCCTCAATTTATCTGTGAGCGTTGCCATTGGATTATTTGAAGCCTTGAGACAGCTGAGTCAAGCCAAGGGTCAACTCTGAATCTAGACTCTATATCTATACATCTATCAAAATCGGGCACCCCCCTCTCAACATCACGATTTTCTCCAACCTCCCCAGTCTCCTTGAATCATGTACTGCTTCCTAGAAGCAGATCATACGTACTCCAACTTCAGCTTAGGATTGCTTACTTTCATGCTTTGCCCAGCGGTGAGCAGTGAACTAGAAGGCATTTCTATGTATGAAAGAGTTATTTAAATCACAAAAAAGTGCTCCTGACGATAAGAATTTTCTATCCCCGCCTGTCTCTCAGTTAACAAAAACCACAACAGAATTGAGCAATCCCTTGAGATTAAAGCACTTCAGAAACATAGAGCTTTTTTCAAGATCAATGACAGCTTTTTGTCAATAATTGGGTAATCCTAAACTACAAACATTCAGTAATATTGGCGTTTATAACCCGACAGAAACTCAACAAAAACCCTAAAAAGCCTTTCTGCGCAAGCCTTTCAGAGGTGCTTTTATAACGAGAAATTCCAGCTACTATCAGGGAATTTTGCCACTACGCGTGAACTTTATGGTTTTTTGGGGAACTAAATAAAGGTGCGTGTGGTGGGATTGAAATTTTAGTTAAGTCGTGTAAACTTGCCTAAGTCGGATATGGAAGGTATTGTTACCTAGACAAAGATTTTTCTAGTCTTGCAGGTATCTTTATGCTCGACATTGTCGGCTATTTGCTGTTGACAGCGACAGCGCTGTTGTAGGGATCGCAGCACAGTTCAGCTGGTTTCGAAACGGTTAAACGCTGGTCATTTAGGAGGTTATTCCTTGAAACGTACGAATTCGCAGGAGCCTACGGCTGACTCGAGCCATTCATGCCTGTCGGCAGTGGTTGGGTTTGACGATCAGGTTTCTTCTGGAAGCAACGGTAGAGCAACTTCTGCTGCGATGCTAGGCATTGCTCTTTCGATGGGCGCTTCCGGTGTTTTGCTAGCTGATAGCGAAGCATCCGCAGCGGTTGACGTAACATCGACGCGGGTTTCTGTTAAGAGCCTCCAGAGTCTTTCACGGACGTCAACTGCATCCTCTTTGCAACGTTCTTTTAGTGCGCAGCCCAAGCCGCAGGCCGAGACGGTTTATCACACCGTCGAAGATGGCGAGAGCTTGTGGCAAATTGCGCAGCGACACAGGGTTGCTGTTAAAGACATTAAGGTGGCTAATCGGATTCCTGCCGAGTCTCCTCTCCAAGTCGGCCAGGTTCTGAAGGTTCCTGCCGATGAGGTAGCCAATCAAAGCGTTCACACGCAGCCAGGGAATTCCGCACCCTCTTCAACTTTACTGGCGCTGACCCAGGAGGGGCCAGCTAGCGACGCCACTGTAGCTAACAGCAAGCCCTCAAAGCTATCCTCCATGTTAGAGGATGTGGCATCGGTGGAGCTGGCAAGGGAACTACCAAATCCTGCGCCTGCGCCTGCGCCGATTGTGCCAGCCGCAGCGGTTGACCAGGAGACCCTGCGGTCTGCTGGTTTAATGACTCAGGCTGATGGTTTTCAGCAGGAGCTTGATCAAATTGAGGTGGACGAGTTAGCCCTCGGCACTCAGGCTGAGCAGCCAACAGCCGAGCCAAATGTGCCGGTTGTGGCGACCCTATCTCCAGCGAGTCCGCAGCAGGATTATCGTGTCCAAGCAGGCGATACCTTGGGTTCGATCGCTCGCTCATTGGGAGTAACACCAGACCAGTTGGCCCAGGCAAATGGCTTGGGTAACCCTGACTTCATTTTAGCTGGCGAGAATCTAGTGATTCCTGAGCCTGCCTGGGGGGGGAATAATCAGCCCTCTGTATCGGTGCCAGTTGTGATTGCCCCTGCCCCTGCACCCGAAGCATCAGAGGTCGTTTCAGTTGATAAGGGCGACAATCGACTCGCTCGTTTACAATCCACCGTTCATAGCCCGGTGAATGCTTCTACGGTGATGAATCGTCTCAGAGGTCAACAGGCAGAGTTCACGAGTGAGGCGGCAGTGCCAGAGGCCGATCCTTACACAGCTAGTTTAATCAACCAGGTAGAGTCAGTGCGCGACCGGGCAGATGTGATTGCTGAGCCCGAGCCGATAGCTATCGGTGGCCCTGATCAGGATGAATCGGCATTAGCCCTAGTCAAGCCTGATTTTCAGAGTCGTCTCTCGGGAAGTACGGTTGACTCATCAGCCCTTGACTCATCAGCCCTTAACTCGGAGGTTGCGCCTCAAACCTCTCGCCCAGAGCCCCAACTGTTAGCAGCGGCTCCGTTAAGTCCAGATGCGTATGCGCCTCCATCGGCAAGCCCAGCAACGGGTCAAGTCGTTTCACCCGATATGCCGGTTTTACCAGACTCAGAGGAATATTTGCCCGATGCGCCAAATTACTTCAATGGCTACATTTGGCCTACTCGCGGCACGGTCACCTCTGGGTATGGCTGGCGGTGGGGCCGGATGCACCGCGGGGTAGACGTGGCTGGTCCAGTGGGGACACCCATTGTGGCCTCTGCACCAGGCGTAGTAGAGCGCTCCGGCTGGAACTCTGGTGGCTACGGCAATCTGGTTGAGATTCGCCATGCCGATGGCAGCATGACGCGCTATGCCCACAACAGCCGCTTAATAGTCAGACCGGGGCAGCAAGTTGACCAGGGGCAGCAAATTGCTGAAATGGGGAGCACTGGCTACAGTACCGGGCCTCACCTGCACTTTGAGGTTCATTTGCCTAATCAGGGCACTGTTAATCCAGTGGCTTATCTGCCGAGTCGCTAGATTGCCCCGTGATTACTACGGCGTTTACCTGTAGTACAAGACCTGCTTCTAAATAGAATTCGTAGCCCTCCGAACGGGTTGTTCGGAGGGCTTTTGTTAGCGGTCACTTAAGCAAAGCAATACGGTGGAAAGCAATACGGTGGGTGGCTAGCTTGAGTGCCGTTTTATGTTACATTTGTTGAGTTGTCGATAAAGACGCTGATAATCGATACCAGGCTCAGTAGCTCAGTGGTAGAGCAGGGGACTCATAAGCCCTTTGTCGCGTGTTCAAGTCACGCCTGAGCCATTACTCAAAATCGTTATGACTATGATATATTGAGGTCTAGTTTTACGGCCTATGAGCATCTTGTTTTAGGGTCGATAAACCGGGTAAAGACAGGTCGCGGTGCTGACCTGAAAGAGGCTTTGCCAAACAAGCATGTTAAATGATGAGTAGCCTAAGTGCCACCTTAGTTGAGGCACTTAGGTTGCATCTGGCGGCTTGACTGGTTACCTGAGAGCTGTCCAGGTGTGGCCGAGGTTTAATTTAGGCTCAGTAATTTGTTGACTTCCTGGAGAGTAAGTTTATGAGTATTGCAGAAGGGTGTCTTAGAGTGGGCCAATCTGCTCCTGACTTCACAGCAACCGCTGTGGTTGATCAAGAGTTTAAGACTATTAAGCTTTCTGACTATCGCAGTAAATATGTTGTCTTATTTTTCTATCCATTAGACTTTACGTTTGTTTGCCCGACTGAGATTACAGCCTTTAGCGATCGCTATAGCGAATTTAAGGAACTCAATACCGAGGTGTTGGGTGTTTCTGTCGATAGCGAGTTTTCTCATCTGGCCTGGATTCAAACTGATCGAAAAGCAGGGGGGGTGGGCGATCTCGAGTATCCTCTCGTATCTGACATCAAGAAAGAGATCAGCACAGCTTACAACGTCCTGGAGCCCGAGGCGGGTGTCGCCCTACGTGGTCTGTTTATCATCGATAAAGAAGGGATTATCCAGCACGCGACGATCAACAATCTATCGTTTGGGCGTAGCGTTGACGAAACCCTGCGGGTGTTACAGGCGGTGCAATATGTGCAGTCTCACCCCGATGAAGTTTGCCCCGCTGGCTGGCAACCGGGTGAGAAGACTATGAATCCCGACCCGGTAAAGTCGAAAGAGTTCTTTGCGGCTGTTTAATCCCCTGCCTGTGGGGGCAAGGTCACCTAGCCCCTACAGAGGAACCTCCCTCTGATGCAATTAACCTCCATGGATTTTCGCGGGTTGCTTAATCGGCGATTTTTCAAAAATTTTGTACCGCTGCCAGCCACGCCAAAGTTCAGCATTAATCAGCGCACACCTGATTTTCAACTCCCTGTGGTTGGCCAGCGAGCGGCGATCGCACTGTCTAGTTATCGCGCCCAACGCCCGGTTGTCCTGGCGTTTACCCGGATTTTTACAGAAAAACAATATTGCCCGTTTTGCTATCCCCATATTTTGGCGATGAACGAAGCCTATGAACAATTCGTCGCACTGGGTTCTGAAGTGCTGATGATCACCAGCACTCATATGGGCCAGAGTAAACAAGTGCTTCAAGATCTGATGTTACAGATGCCGCTACTGGTCGATCCACACTGTAAAACATTTAGAGCCTATGGCACGGGTCAGGCGTTAGGCGCGCCACTCTCAGCCCAGTTTGTCTTAGATAAGGACGGTCGCCTGCGGTTTCAACATCTGTTTTCGTTTGTCCACCCCAACGCTAGCCCTGAGCGACTCATGTGGGCCCTTAGAAATCTCTGAGGGGGAACCCTTGAGGGGAAATCTGTAAACCAACGGAGAGGGAGGGATTCGAACCCTCGATGAAGTTTACACCCCATAACTCCTTAGCAGGGAGCCGCTTTCAACCACTCAGCCACCTCTCCAAGATGTGAGCAATATCATATCAAGATCTTTCCCAAACCTCCAACCCTTCTTGCGATTTTTATTGGAGGGTGGGCTTCGACACAGGCTCAGTCGAACGGGGATGAGAGTGGACCTGAGCAACATCAGAACAGTCGTGGACGACGACACGTGGCAAACGATGCTTAAACCCACAGAGGATTTCCCACGAGATCGTATCGGTGACATTCGCCCAATCATCGGCGGTAATCACATGAGCCCCCTGGCAACCCAGTAGCGTGACCCGATCGCCTTCTTGCAGAGCCCCGATATCAGACACATCTATCATGAGCTGATCCATAGTAATGGCCCCTACCTGATTGACGCGTGCTCCATTGATCAGTACCTGGAGCTGATTAGAGAGCCGTCGGGGAACGCCATCGGCATAGCCAATCCCCACCACAGCGACCCGTATCTGACGGGGGGC
>JBCDDJ010000037.1:0-25530 GCA_039180385.1 Cyanobacteria bacterium P01_G01_bin.38
AACATGTCTTCCTTGAAGTAAACCCCTGCGGGGAATGGGGAATGTTGGAGCGCGATCTGGGCTACTCGATTTCGGGTGCGATCGCAGATGCTCTCTTATCAAAGTCGGCCTAATCTCTGATTCGGAGTCATCCCATGACAGTATTAATCATTACCCATAGCCACGACAACGAATGCATTCCGAAGGTGATGCAGGCCATTGATGAACAGGGAGGCACCGCCTTTCGCTTTAACACAGATGAGTTTCCAACGGAAGTACAGCTTGAGCTGGCTTGTAGTCGTCATGCTGAAGCAGGGCTGTTGACGTCCGAGCAGGGAAGTCTTGATTTAGGCAAAGTCACCGCTGTCTGGTACCGTCGCATCCGCATAGGTCAGAAAATCCCATCGACGATGGAGGCCCAACTGCGCCAGGCCGCTGTCCAGGAATCTCGCCGAACGGTAACAGGAATGATTGCCAGCCTCAGAGCGTTCCATCTCGACCCCGTTGTGAATATCCGCCGGGCAGAGCATAAGCAGCTTCAGCTACAGGTTGCCCGTGAGATTGGGTTAGAGATACCGCGCACTCTGCTCACAAACCATCCCGCTGCGGTGCGCGAGTTTGCCCAAACCTGCGAACAGGGACTAGTCACCAAGATGCTCACTTCTTTTGCCATCTATGAAGATGATGAAGAAAAAGTGGTGTATACCAATCCGGTGTCTGCTGCAGATTTGGAAGACCTGGAAGGGCTACAGCTTTGCCCAATGACGTTTCAAGAGAAAATCCCCAAGGCCCTGGAGCTGCGCGCCACAATTGTGGGTCGAGAGGTCTTTACGGCAGCCGTAGATTCTCAACGGCTGGAGAAATCTCACCACGACTGGCGACGACAGGGTGTCGCGTTGCTACACGACTGGCAACCCTACATGTTACCCATCGAGATCCAAGAAAAATTGCTAACGTTAATGGAACGTTTAAACTTGAACTACGGGGCCATTGATATGATCCTAACGCCAGATAATCGGCATATTTTTCTGGAGGTCAATCCATGCGGTGAGTTCTTTTGGCTGGATTTGTTGCCTGGTTTAGCGATTTCGCAAACCATTGCAAAACATTTGCTCAATCCATCCAAGGGTTAACTCAACTCTCGAAGAACTGCGAGCCGACTGGTAATAACAGCGATTGATAATAATGATTGATAACAACAAGGTAGCCCATAGAAAACTTTGAATAGGCTCGCTACTATTTAACCAGACGCTCAATCGATTTACCCGCCAGGAGATTTATGATGACAATTGATTCTTCAAACAATACGGCTTTCACCACCCAGCTGCGATCGCAAATTGAGTATCCAGCTACAGGAATCAAGCGAAAAGAGCTGATCAAAACAGATGGCTGCATCGCATTGCTGATGTGTTTAGCGGCTGGTACAGAGCTCTCTGAGCATACAGCACCTAGGACTGTAACGCTGACTGTCATCGAAGGTCGAGGCATATTAACCCTAGAAGGGAAACCCGTTGATTTAGAGCCGGGTGTCTTTGTCTACATGCCTGCCCGCACGCCGCATGCTTTACAGGCCGTTGAAAATCTTGCTTTCTTGCATACCTAGCAGTTGGGGGCATGAGATGCTCGATCGCGTAGAATAATAGATCTCTAATGGATCTCGTTATGTCAGCTAATCGGACAGAACTGGTCACATTTGGAGGAGGGGCATTCGTCATCAGCGGTGTGCTCTTCTTCACCGGATACGGTCTGGATATCATGGCGGGCCCGCCCCCCTCCACTGGTGGGGAGATCCTTGCCTGGGTCGAGGCAAACAAGCTTGTGCTTTCGCTTGTTAGCGAAGTCTTGTTCTTTGCATCCACGTCACTGGTTCCTGCGCTGATTGCCCTCTACCTGAGCCTCGCAAAGGAATCGCAAATCCTCGCCGTGACCGGTTGCGGGATCCTTGCCATCATCGTCCCTGTCCTCATCGTGCTCATTATCGTTCAAGGACGGCTGATCTATCCCGTCTACGGCCTCTACGTCAGCGACCCCGCAGTCGCCGAATTTGTCGTAGCTATCTTTTACGGTGGCCTGCACGCAGTCGGTCTCTTGATGGCGGTCGCCACTTTCGTACTGAGCTTAGCGATGAGGCGCGGAGCATTGTTTGGTGCACCTGTCGCCGCGCTCGGCTTTGCCACCGCCGTGGGCGACGCGGTTTGGTCCTATCCGTATTTGATCAGCCCGGTGGTCCAGTTCGGTTGTCAGCTCCTGTTAATGCTCTGGTTCGCCGCTGTTGGTTGGAAGCTCTTCAGGATGAGCGCGCAGCAAGGTGCCAGCTAACCACAACGTTATGAGTCGAAAGAATTCGATCAATGCAAGCCTTCAGTGCAAACCTGATGCAATGAGAGAAACAGATGACCTATCGTAAGATTCCGCAAATCGACTTTCACGCCATCAAAACGCAATACCATAGGCTCACCGACAGTCGAACCCTCGCCTTTGCCCGCTATGGAAAAGAAGGCGGAACGCCAGTCTATTACTTCCACGGATGCCCTGGGTCCAGGTTTGAAGCAGCCCCTTGCCATGAGTGGGCGCAGGCGTCAGGCTTTGAAGTCTTCGCCCTGGATAGGCCTGGCTGCGGTCGCTCATCCCACGCTTTAGAATATCAAATGCTTGACTGGCCAAGGGACGTAAGCGATTTTGCTGACCACATGTCACACGAGCGTTTCGGCCTAATTGGTTTGTCTGGGGGCGGTGCATACATTAACACCTGCGCCTACGCTATCGCTGATCGATTACTCTTTGCCTATGATCTAGCCGGTTGGGCACCCGTGGCCCAAGTCGAGGAACTACAAAGCTCGCTGGCTCCCCTGGATCGATTCTTCTTACCAGTTGCATTGTCCTTCGGGTTCTTGTTTCAAGTGCCCTTTGCGCTTATTGGCTTAGCCGCAAAGCATTTGAGCGACCGAGGATTCGCCAACGTATTGCGATCCTCAATGAGTGATGATGACAAAGCGTTTGTTTTTGGCAACCAAAGCAATGCACACTTTTTTCGCAGCATCGTGAAAGAGAGCTTTGCCCAGGGAAGTCGGGGTCCTGCCGATGATGCGATCCGGTGCTATCGAGATTGGGGGTTCAGGCTAGATGATATAGAGTATCCTGTGCAGATATGGCATGGAACGGATGACAACTTCGCGAGCTACCGATTTTCCCAATACAAGCATCGAGTCATCAGGAAGAGTTCGCTGCGGGTGTTCGAAGGGCGGGGGCATCTCCATCTGGTGACCGAGTATGAGGCGTTGTTCAAAGATGTGCAGAAGAGGAACGAGGGTTGAAACACTTTACATCAAGTATCAGCTGGAGTAACCCGAACCTAAGCGTGAGGTTTATGCAATGAACAGCTCAAATCCCGCCGAGCAACTGCCGAGCGGCCCCCAGCCGTCAGGCACTAAGCGACCCTGGTATCGCCCTCTGTATTCGCCGGAGCATGGCGCATATGTTGTGCTACTGGTTGCCTTTCTCACGGGCGCTGCCGCTGCTCAACAGTGGACTGGGTCAACGGGGTGGGCAATGCTTTGCGCTTTCTTAGGTTTTCAGGCTGAGCATCCGCTAATCCTGCAAATTCGACAGCGAAAGACACTCAAGCCCCGATTTCTCTTTTGGGGTGGCGTGTATGCGGGGGCAGCAAGTGCGATCGCACTCTATCTATACCTTCAGACTCCCGTTGTTGCCTGGCTCTATGGCAGCGCGATTTTGGTGCTAGTCGCGGATGCGATCGCAGTATTTTATCGCCAACAAAAGTCTATTCTCAATGAGTGGATAACCTTTGCTGCCGTTTGCCTATCTGCACCGTTAGCTTATGCCGCGACGGTCGGCACGCTCTCACCCACCGTCATGGGACTGTGGCTGGTAAACGCACTGTTTTTTGGCGGGTCTATTTTTACGGTTAAACTGCGTAAGCTCAAAACCCTCTCAGGGATGTTGGGTATCGCCTATCACATCGCTGCGCTGCTGATCACCATTGGTCTCTATCAATGGCAGATCATACCGCTTGCCGGAGTCGCGGCAATTGCGATCTCGCTTATCAAATTTTGCGGGGTTCTGTGGCAGCGTGCCTGGTATTGCCAAACGCCCATTCGTAACGTAGCGACGATCGAAACAACAACGGCGTTTCTATTTTTGACGATAGTCTCGCTGTCCCTACTGCCTGCCCACCTGTCATCGTCAGGTGCAACTACGCCATAGTAAACCTCAACAAGGCTTAGATTTATGAACAGCATCGTTTCGCGGTCTGCGATCGCAATGGCAACAGGAACCGTCCTGGCCGCAAGCACCGGTACCGCATCGGCGGCAACCTTTAACCCATCGCCAACCTTCGACCAGTTTGCCAGCTACAGCACGATCAATCCTATTAACGGCGACGCGACCGATATCTACTATCCAACCTTAGAAGATAGCTCACCAGTCGACAATTTGCCCATCGCGCTGCTGCTGCAAGGCGCACTTGTTGATAAAGCAGCTTATTCAAGCTACGCCAGTCAGGTTGCCCGCTACGGATTTGCCGTCGTTGTGCCCAATCATGTCCAGACCGTTCCCGGCTTTGGCGAGGTGCTCGCACCCGAGACCTCTCAGCTGCAAGCGGTGCTCGATCAGCTTAACGCTGAGACAGCAGACGCCAATTCGCCTTTGAGCGGCAGCGTCGATACTCAAAAGCTGGGGCTGTTGGGCCATTCGCTGGGGGGGTCGGTCGGGCTCTCAGCCATCGGCGAAATTTGCCTACCAGGCCTTTGTCCAGCCCCTTTTGAGAGACCAGAAGAGCTGGTCGCTGGTGCCTTCTTTGGGGCTAATCTGCGCGATGCTAACGACGTCTTTTTACCCATCGATAACGATGGCATTGGCATTGCGCTGATTCAGGGCAATCAAGACGGACGAGCACTGCCGTTTCGGGCTGAGCGCACCTATGATCAGATTCAAACGCCCCCTAGAGCGCTCATCACCCTCGACGGGGTTAATCATTTTGGCATCACCGATGTGAATATGCCCATCGGCGCTGTTCCTGACCCTCAGCCACAGACGTTAGCACAGGATGCCGCGATTGAAACCATCGCTCGATGGAGCGGTTTGTTTTTGCGAGGGACTGTACTCGACGATCAAGACGCCCTGGATTACGTGTTTAACACAGGAGCCGCCCTCGATCCGAATGTTGTCGGCGTAGAGGCCGAAGCTCAGCCCGTTCCTGAGCCAATGACTTGGGCAGGTATCGGTGTGGTTTCGCTGGGCTTGTTTTGGCGAAAGCGATATGCCAGCTAGTTTTGCCAGTATTCCGAGCTTGGTACTAGCTGGAACAGCCCTGGCGTGGATTCTGTCATAGTTCAGATAGACTGCTAAATCTAATCAATTTAGCAGTCTCAATCTTTTTCTGAGATCAGTTGTTGATACTGTGTGGGCGTATCTAGGTCTATTTCGCCTTTGGGAAAATTGACCGTAGCAACTTGATCGAGCTGTTTTTGGATTATTTGCTTGGCTCCTTGATCGCCCTGTAACTGCGTAAGGTCTGAGTAAAAGCTGCGACCAAATAAGGCAGGGATTCCCCTCGTTGTTTGATACTGGCTAGCAATGATGGGCTTAGCTGACTTGCTGTGCAGCTTGATTAATTGTTCAATCGCGTCAGCAGAAATAAAGGGCTGATCACAGGCAAGAAAAATTATTCCATTTGTGTTGGGAAATTTTTCTTGAATGTAGCTTGCGCCGCACCGAATAGAGCTGCTAATGCCTTGAGCCCATTCAGAATTTTTGACAATCTCTATTGGGAACTGCTTTATTTCTGGCTCTATTTTGTCTGCATTTGCGCCCAGTACTACGATCACTCGACTGCATGAAGATGCTAGCGCGCACTGAATCACATAGCCAAGTAAAGTTTGACCTCGATAGGGTAGCAGTTGCTTCGGTTGCCCCATTCGTCTCGATGCACCGGCAGCAAGGATAACTGCTGCGATTGACTGTTGACTCATCTGTCTGTTGACTCATCGGTGATGAAGAGATTGACGACGATATTTGCTGAAGCCAGCACTGCGCTTTGCTAAAACCGCTTGGATCTCAGCGATTATCGCAGTGGCAATTTCTGCTGGCGTATCTGCGCCAATATCCAATCCAATTGGACTGTACACCTTTTCTAATTGAATCGGTAAAGGATTTAACTGCGCCATTATTCTACCAATGCGATTTTTTGAGCCCATCACACCCAGATAAGGCATGGGGATGGGCAGCAAAAATTTAATAATTTCAAGATCGTCAAAATAGTTGTGAGTCATCACAATCGCTGCCGTATTGTCATCGACGGACAGGTGTTGGTCAATTATGTCACGACAGGTGAGAATAATTTTATCTGCGATCGCGAACCTCTCATACGTGTCTTGTAACGCGCGACAGTCAACTACCGTTACTTGCCAGCCAATCGCTTTAGCTAATGCAACAACGGGTAAGGCATCTCGCCCTGCCCCAAACATGATTAAGGAACGCAGAGGGTGAATGACTTCAATAAAAACGTCAACGCTGCCCTCGGATAGCTGATATTGATTGACCGCTGATTTATGGCTTTCTTTAGACGTGATCGTATCTTGGGCGATCGCTTCAATAAGAGCACGATCTCGAATATCGGTGTCAGTTGTGTTGTCGGGGTAAAGAACAAACCGTGACCCTATCTTTAAGTCTATTGTTCCTACAATAGAAAAGACAGTTGCGATCGCGCCAGATTTTTTATGGTTCAGGCATTGAGAGATTAAATTGAGAGGAGAAAGGATGGTAGGTTGATTGAGCTTTTCCAATAGAATGGATACAGCACCGTTACACCCTAAGCCAAATCCCCATATCAAGTCTTCTTCTACTTTGGTTGCATCATACTCGATGACCAGAGGTTCTCTCACGATTCGTTGAGTGTACTGGAAAATATCATTTTCGACGCATCCGCCACTCAAGGTTCCGACCAATTCGCCCCTTTCTTGAATCAACATTTTGGCTCCCACTTGACGATACGTAGAGCCAAACGTGTTCACAATCGTGGCTAAGAAGGTTGTTTCGCCTTTTTGCCGACTCTTTTCATTAGCTAAAATAATCGCCTCTAATTCATGCACGGTTAAAAATTCCCTAATTAATCAAGTAGCCGTAAATATTCACAGTCTCTGTTGGCCTCCTTAATTCCTCAATCACGGGGGAGACCAGACTCAGAGCCCACAAGATTGGGGGACGGGGGGCTTCATAGTGAGTTAGATAGCGAGAATTTTCAATGACGTTTACTCGTAGCCGCCTACCTAGAAACTACGTTCTGTACTGGATCGAGCTAAATCAACTTTTCCGGAATAATCGGTAAACTGCGAATGCGTTGACCCGTGGCGTGATAGACCGCATTCGCTACGGCTGGCGCGACCCCCATAATGCCAATTTCGCCCGCCCCCCGAACCCCCAGCGGATTAAAGTTGAGATCTGGTTCGCCGACAAATGTGACCTCGATGCGGGGGATATCGGCGTGGGCCGGACAGTGATAGGTTGCCAAGTCATACACAACAGGATGACCACTCACTGAATCAAAATGACATTCCTCCATAAGCGCCGAGCCGATGCCCATAATGATGCCGCCGCGGATCTGTGAAGCGGCGGCTTTGGTATTCAAAACGCGCCCGACATCCATTACCGAAACCCAGCGCGTTATCCGCAGCCGAGCAATTTCTTCATCAATCGTCACTTCACAGAAATGAGCCCCCCAAGACTGAAAAGTAAACTGGGTCGCCTCTTCACCCGGCGCAGCGGATCCCGTGGCTTCATAGGCCGCTCTGCCCAAGGCTTGCAGAGAAGCAAACGCTTGCTGGGCGGTTTCAGCATTGGCCGCTTCGAGCACGGCCTGACAAGCATTCACCACCGCAGGCGTGAGCGTAGCCGTCATTTGAGACCCGCCCGCTAGCCCACCATCAGGCATGATAGAATCCCCGATTTCAACCTGAATATTTTCGACGGGCAGCCCTAGCGTTTCTGCCGCTGTCATGGCGATGACCGTATAAGATCCGGTACCCATGTCGTTAGCTGATGTTAAAACATGGGCTGTTTCGTCGGGAAGGAGGCGGACTTTGGCTTCAGCCGAGCCTCGTAACCCTGGAAAGGTAGCGGCTGCCATGCCCCAACCTACCAAAAGATTGTCCCGTTGTTGCGATCGCGGCTGTATCTGGCGCTGGCTCCAGCCAAACGTTTCGGCCCCTGTTCGTAAACAGTCGGCAAAGTTTTTCGCGGAGAAGGGACGTTGCCGACGCTGGTGCGCTTGCGTTTCGTTTCGTAAACGCAGCTCCACTGGGTCTAGCCCTAATGCCCAAGCGAGTTCATCCATTGCAGACTCTAAAGCAAACATGCCAGGGGCTTCTCCCGGAGCGCGCATAAACGTTGGTGTCCCGACATTCAGTACCGCGAGTTCTTGCCCTAGTTTAAGATTCGGCACCGCGTACATGACTGGGGTAACCGCCGTGCAGGGTTCTGAAAAAACCTCCACTGGAGACGTACATGTTTTGGCAGTATGTTCTAGCGCGATGAGTTGGCCCGTTTCGTTAGCAGCCAGACGAACGGTTTGGTCAGTTTGCGATCGATGCCCGGTATTTGCCGTCATTTGGCGGCGCGAAACAACGACTTTAAGCGGGCGTTGAAGTTCTCTCGCAGCGGCAACACAGAGAATGCCGTGGGGCCAGGGAAAAGCCTTGGACCCAAACGCGCCACCCACATAAGGGCTGACAATGCGAACCCGCTCGGTGGGGATACCGAACAGCTGCGCATAGGTTCCTTGGGAGACCCTCACCCACTGAGTCGGTTCATAGATAGTGACCGAATCGCGATTCTGCCAGTGAGCTACTAGCGCATGCGGTTCCATCGGAGAATTCAGTTCTGTCTCGGTCGTATAAGTGGCTTCTACGGCTGTTGCAGCCCCCATCCTCGCGGCTGAGAAATCTCCAGTTTCAAACGTCCCCTCCTGAAACTGAAAATCTTCTCCAAACCACGGGGGCGAATCTTCATAGATTGCTTGATCAGCCTCAACCAGCACAGAGTCAGGCTGATAGTCTACGGGTGCTGAATGAGCCGCGTCTCTGGCTCTCTCGAAGGTATCAGCTACCACTAAACCGATAATTTGACCCGCATAGTGAACGCGATCGTCCGATAAAGGGAGTCGCGTTTCATAAATTTGGGCACTCGCCCAGTCATTGGCTGGGGTAAACACCCTAGGCATATTGTTGTGGGTGAAAACGGCAATCACGCCGGGCGATCGCTCAACGGCTTCAGTATCAATGTTAAGAATGCGTCCGTGGGCAATTTTGGCCGTGATTAAATAGCCGTGAACGAGGCCGGGAAGGGGGTGTTCGGCACCGTATGTGGCTGTTCCCGTGACTTTGGCTCGCCCGTCTGTGCGACTAACGGCTGTCCCGATAATTTGACTCATACGAGTCCTCCTCCTCTGGCTGAAACGGCGAGTGCGCGACGGATGGCTCGTCTAGAAAGGTCTACTTTGAAGCCGTTATGTGAAAGCGGCTGGGCATCTTGCAAGGCTATGTCTGCGGCTTGCTCAAACGTGGATTGATTGGCTACCCTCCCCTGTAAAAAGGCTTCTGCGTCCCTCGCGCGCCAGGGTTTGTGGGCAACCCCTCCCAAGGCAATGCGAGCGTTCCGAATCTGGTCGCCTGAAAGCTCTACAGCAGCCGCGACTGAAACTAACGCAAACGCATAGGACGCGCGATCGCGCAATTTAAGATAAACCCCCGATTGGGCAGAAGAGAGAGGAGGTAAAATTACGCTGGTAATCAATTCGCCGGGCTCTAAGTTGGTATCGCGATCCGGGGTATCGCCAGGCAAACGATGAAAATCTACTAACGGAATTTCGCGCCGACCCTGTTCGCCTTGAACCTCGACGATCGCCTCTAAAGCCGCTAAGGCGACGGACATATCGGAAGGATTAACCGCCACGCAACTTTCACTAGCCCCTAAGATGGCATGCATGCGATTCACGCCATTGATGGCCGGACATCCTGTATTGGGCTGGCGTTTGTTACACGCAAACGCTGTCTCGTAATAATAAGGACAGCGGGTGCGCTGCATGAGATTTCCACCCACGGTGGCCATATTGCGGATTTGTTGTGAAGCGCCAGCGAGAACAGCTCGACTCAGCATTGGGTAGTCACGTCGAACGTCAGCGTGATTGGCTAAGGCCGTATTGGTTACGAGCGCACCAATTTTTAAGCCACCTTCTCGAGTTTGTTCAATCTCTTGCATCTCTAAGCGAGAGATATCGAGCAGCTGAGTGGGCTCATCTAGAAAAGCTTTCATGCGATCGATTAAATTTGTGCCGCCTGCAATATACACAGCGCTGCGATCGCGAGTTGCACGTTCGACGGCGTCTTCTACTGAGCTAATGCGACCGTAAGCAAAGTTTTTCATTGGCCTGATAATCCTATACTTATGCAACCGGCGGCAGTGGAGCTTGGCCGGTGACTTGCTGAACGGCAGCAACGATGCCGTTATAAGCACTACATCGACACAAGTTACCGCTTAGTCGCTCTTTGATCTCTACTTCTGAAAGGGTTGCAAGTTGGGGTGGGCTATTCAGATCGGGTGTGACATAGCTAACCGCACCGTTGTTAACTTCATCTAGCAAAGCAACCGAGGCACATATTTGCCCCGGTGTGCAGTAGCCGCACTGAAAACCATCATTGTCGATAAAAGCCGTTTGGACGGGATGTAAACCATCAGCGTCAGCTAACCCCTCAATTGTGGTAATCTCCTTGTCTGTTTGCATCACCGCTAACGTCAGGCAAGCATAAACCCTTTGACCGTCAATTAATACTGTACAAGCGCCGCACTGACCGTGGTCACAGCCCTTCTTACTGCCGGTTAAGCCCAGTTTTTCTCGCAGAGCATCTAATAAAGTTACTCGAGGTTCTACATTGAGTGTCTGCAACTGGTCGTTTATTCTCAGGTCTATGGGCGCTTCGCGTTTAGATGATGGTTTTATGTCAGATTCTCGACTATTTTGATTTTGTCTGACGTTGAGTAAAACAGGTGCGGCAATTGCCGCGCCTGCTGCCGTCAGCGAGGACCCTAAAAAAATGCGTCGAGATTTCTGTTTTGATGACAGTTTTTTTTCTTCTTCTGTCATTTTTAAACTCCAATTCCTAAGTGCCTGAAGCGTGTATCCTTTCTGTAATTTGTGATAGGAGTGTTGAATGCACTGTGCCTATTGTGGCTTATAAAACACAAACTGAACTGAAGTTAAAACGCTTTTGCTCTACTGCAACAATCGCTGGTAATATCAATTCACGAAGTGGCTCTATGAATCAGCAATTAGCAAGGGTACATGGCTATGCGCCCGGTGCGTGGTCTGTAGCTTCACCCGTTAGCACTGCTATAGCCCAGGAATGTGTTGATGTTTGTTTATCTGGTTGAAATGAAAATATACTTTAGACTGCCAGATTCTCATGTTTTCGAAAGTACTCCAACAAAAAATCAATAACCCGCCGAACCCTCAAAGGGAGATGGCGACGATTAGGGTACACCAGCCAGGTGGCGCGATCGCAATCCCAAAAATCTTCTAAGATCGGAACTAACTGCCCCGCATTAAGCACATCCACAAGGTTGACCCGAGGCAAATAGATAATTCCCAAGTTCTGCATCGCAGCAGCCACTAAAGCCACCCCATTATTGCTCGTCCAGGGGCCAGAAACTCGAATTACCCGATGACCGTCTGGATAGCTAAATCGCCAGCGATCGCTGTTGCTGCACAGACAAGCGTGATCGCGTAGTTCTTCTGGATTAGTGGGTAAGCCTCGACACTTTAAGTAGTCAGGGCTCGCACAGGCCACCAGCGTCCGGTCGGTTAACTTGCGAGCAATTAAGCTGCTGTCTTCTAAAACACCGTAGCGAACAGCTAAGTCAAATCCCTCATCAATCAGATTGATAATACGAGAGTTGAAACTAATCTCGATCTGCACTTTAGGATGCTGTGCGGCAAACTCTGCTAGGGCGGGAGCAACCTGTCGTTCGGCAAAGGCTCCCGCCGCGGCAATTCGAATTCGCCCGACCACTTCGGTAGTTTCGCCCACAACAACTTGATTAGCTTCTTGTAGCCCGGCAGCTAAATCAGTGCAGCGGCGATAGTATTCGGCCCCTGCATCGGTCATGCGCACCCTGCGAGTTGATCGGGCCAGCAAGCGAATCCCCAATCGTGCTTCCAAGTCAGCGACACGCCGACTCACGTAGGAGATAGAGACCCCCAGTCGCTTGGCTGCCGCTGAAAAGCTACCTGCATCCACAACGGCAACAAATTCAGAAACCCCATCCCAAATACTCATTGAAACAACCTGCAATTGCCATTAAGTTTTGCGAAAGCGTAAATCTTGAAAAAGAGAAAATGTTGCAGAAGAGCAAAAGTTTTTTGACCTAATCACAGTTTATATCGCATAGGCAATAATAGGCACGACTCAGTCAGGCTAATCACAATTATTTTTATGCCTGAAGCGTCTACCCGTTAAAAGTCCGAGGTCATAAGAGAGAACGCTATGAATACCCTAATGAATGCTATTAACGTCACTGCTTTTGGTAATGCTACCAGCTTGCAGATGAGCCAGGTGCCTATCCCGACCCCCAAGGCGAATGAGGTTTTGGTGCGTAACCATGCGATTGGAGTCAATTTCGTAGATACCCAACATCGGGCTGGGCAGCCTTACCCTGTAGAGCTGCCCCTGATTTTAGGTATTGAGGCGGCGGGTGAGGTAGTTGCCGTAGGAGAGAAGGTCAACTACATCAACAGAAACCAGCGAGTTGCGATCGCAGGAGACATGGTAGGCATCTATGCTGAGTATTGTGTCTGCCCAGAAGATATTCTAATTCCTCTGCCGAAGGGTGTTAGCTACGAGCAAGCTGCCTCAGTTCTGTTGCAAGGCATGACAGCCCACGCTCTCAGCCACGAAGCCTATGCGATTCAGCCGGGAGATACGGTGCTCATACAAGCAGCCGCAGGTGGCGTTGGTTTGCTGCTCACCCAAATCGCGAAGATGCGTGGAGCAACCGTGATTGGCACTTGTTCTACAAACGAAAAGGCAACAGCTATTCGTGCGGTTGGGGGAGACGATGTCATTCTGTATACGCAGGCTAATCTTATTAAAGAAGTTATGCATCTGACCAGCGACATTGGAGTCCACGCTGCCTTCGATGGGTTGGGTAAGACAACCTTTGATGCGAGTCTTGAGGTTTTGCGTCCCAGAGGCAGTCTGGTGATATATGGCTTAGCGAGCGGCAATGTGCCCCCCTTTAACATCAATCGTTTATCTGGGATTGCAGGCTACTCCAGTCAAGGATGTTTATCAATCACGTGGGCAAGTTTGTCTATCTATAACGCTCATAGAGAAGACAGGCTACGACGAGCAGAAACTGTTTTAACCTGGCTAAGCCAAGGTGCGTTGAGGGTGAAGATTGCAGGACGTTTTTCACTAGAGGAAGCAAGCGAAGCCCACCGTTTGTTAGAGACACGTCAATCGATCGGCAAAATATTGTTAATACCTTAAGCCCCTCAAGTTAGATGATTAGGATTACCTGATTATTTTCTGACCACTCAAAATCCTGAACCCATTCAATAAGCCACCAAAATATAAACTTTTGTAAAAACATCACACTGCTTGCAGAATCTCAATGTCTCTTTCCTGAGATACCTTTAACACACATTGCCAAGCACATACTTTAGTGACTTATTTTTCAGTCATTTATCTCACTTCAAATGAGCAAGTATGCGCCTATGAAACGTGAAAGAGGCTAATCATTAGCGAAATATATGATGCCAAAAAATGAGTCAAGTTCAGATTTTAAAGCGGCTATCATCACTAACCAGATCGCCGAAAGGACGGAGATTCCAGAACCGCTGTCATCTTTCTCTAATCGTGATATTGAATCCTATCAATACTCGTCTGTGAATCCTGAGACAGGTCTTAGGCTCTTGCAGCTGCGGGAGTTACAAGCCAACCATTCGTTTTGGGGAAACTCTCTCTTTAGAGCCTTTAACAAAGGGAATTTAAGCCTAAGCGATCTACAGTTTGTATTTGGCCAGTACTCTTTCTATAGTCGCAACTTTACGCGCTATTTGGCAGGCTTTATGGCCAACAGCGCTAACGATATGCACCGCGCTCAGCTGGTCGAAAATCTTTGGGAAGAAAGCGGTGAGACCCACCTTAATGAACGACACGCAGAGCTTTTTCGGCGTTTTTTAACTCAGGGGCTAGGCATCTCCTTAAACAACCTGGCGCCTATACCAGCGACTCAGATATTTGTTAAGGAGGTTTTGTCTTTTTGTCTACAATCACCTCCCCGTGACAGTTCGGCCTTTCTTTCATTGGGAATGGAGGGCATTGTCGCTCGCATGTATAAAATCTTCATCAAAGGGCTGAAGCTTGCTGGGATTCCTGATAATCATCTCACCTTCTTTCATCTCCATACCGCCTGTGATGATGAACATGCTGTGACGTTAGAAAACATCATGACCTCCTATGCAAATGAACCAGGCTGGTTTGAGGCATGCTGCCGGGCACTGACATTTGCACTGGATCTGCGAGAGCAGTTTTTTGAGAACCTTTACCAGCAGCTTCAGGTGGGTCGGATTAAGCCCTTGTTGGAGCGGATTCAAGCCCGAAAGTCTTTAGCAGATCCTCAGCAGACGAGGGTAATATCTGGTGGGCAATCAGGAATGCTGCTCTATCAAAATGAAGGTATTTGGGGAAAGCAATCGATTGAGTTTACGGTTGAACGCTTTGTTTTGCCCACAGAAGTGCTCGATCCTCGACTGGTGCGTATTGCTCCAAATAAAACCAATGAGCGTCATCGACACGCGCACGAAGCTTTGTTCCTAATTAAAGAAGGACAGGGAACAGTTTGGATTGATCAAGAACAGTTTGATGTCGAGATCGGAGATCTGGTCTTTATCCCTCGCTGGTCAGTCCATCAGGTCAGAAATACGGGTGACAGTTTATTAGTCATCTTGGCGATTACGGATTTTGGGCTGACGAGCAAAGCCTTTGTTGGTAACTATCTCAAAACGGCTCGTATGCAGATGACTCAAGATGCCGATTATATTCATCTCTCTAGTTAGCAGCTCAATCGGGGTGACATCATGGTCCAGTCTCTATCTCAGCACTCAAAACCCATGTTTAATGAGGTTGCGATCGCAGATCTCAATCAGTTTCAAATCGCGGTCCTCACCAGGACTCAACTGATTAATAGATGCATACTCTCAGTCTCAGTTCCGGTGCCTAAGCGGTTTTACCATACCCAAGGGTGGCTCATTTACAAACAGCAAATCATCGCCCAATTCGATGCGCTGAAGGTAGGCTCAATTTTTTCGGAAGGCTCACCCTTTAAACCTATTCACCGGCTTGCACAGGCGACACCCATCTCTTTTGAGGTAAGAAGCCATCAGCCTTTACCGCCGCAGATGTCTGCCCAATCAGCCTTTGCTTGCCAGCTACCCGAAACTGATTTCCCAAACTACACAGTCTTTCGTGAAATCATCCCCAGATTTGTAAAGCTCTATCCTTTTGAGACAGGCAGTTCTCTCTTAGAGAAAGTCGAGCAGATGCTCACGGCTAGAGATTTATTTATCTCGCAAAACTATGAGCGGCTTAAGCAAATCCCTTTCTATCAAGAAAACTTTGGGCTACAAGCCAAAGAGGCATAAGGGAGCATGATAAAAAAACAGACTTCTCTAAAACCGTTAGAGACCTTTGCAGACTGGTGTAAGGCCAGAGGACAACTGCCTCTGGATGCTCGATACACGGTTGAGATACTGTTAGAAGAAGCAGGGACACAAACCTGTGAGCAAGCCGCAGCTTGGCTAACTCAACAAACCACCCTGGATCTCAGCGGTCACGATATTGTAGACGTCACACCGTTGGCCAGCCTGGCCCAACTGACTGAGCTTGCGCTCTGGGACAATGACATTATAGATGTGTCTCCGTTAGCCAACTTGACTCACTTAACCGAGCTTACTCTCAGCGAAAATAAAATCGCAGATATCACACCGTTGGCCAACTTGACAAAGCTGACAGAGCTCGACCTCGGCTTTAATCAAATCAGGGATGTACCTCAGATATCCAGTCTGGCCAATCTTGGCACCCTTTACCTGGACGGCAACCAAATCATAGACGTGACCCCACTCGCGCCGCTAAACCATCTGACCCGGCTAGATATCGGTTTTAATCACATCACAGATGTGACTCCACTCTCTTTTTTGAGCAAATTGGCACTACTTCAGCTTGGCTTCAATCAAATCGTAGATGTGACGCCGCTTTCTTATCTGACTGATTTGACGCTGCTTAAACTCCACTGCAATAATATTGCAGATATCGTCCCACTGGCCAGCCTGACCAACCTGACGAGACTTTCTCTCGACAATAATAAAATTACGGATGTGATGCCGCTTGCCAACCTGACCAACCTGGTGGCACTTTCCCTCGATAACAATCAGATTACAGACGTGACACCCCTTGCCAACCTGACCAACCTGACATGGCTTTCTCTCAATCACAATCAAATTACAGACGTGACACCCCTCGATAATCTACCGAATTTAACCTCGCTCAGCTTTAGCGGTAATCGCACTAACCCCATCACTCGACTGCTAACGCGCTGGCTAAGACGACCCAACTTAGATCATGAACTTTTGTGAAAACATCAAATCACTTGCAGCAGCTGGAACACAGTCTTGCGCACAGGCCAAAGCACCCTTACATTTGCTAGTGACTATGAAGCGCACGATTACCCTAGCTTTACTCTTGTTTTGGGCAGGGGTTACCAGTTGTACAGTTCTGATCGCCCATAGCGAGCCCTCTTCAGACCCTGCGGCAACCTTTGAGACCTTTGTCGACTGGTGCCGCAACCGAGATAGTTTGTCTCCAAAAGCCCAGCATACCGTCACACTTCTTTTGGAAAAGGCCGAAACCCAACAGTGCGGTCGGGCTGCCAGAAAACTCGCCAGGCTGACCAGGCTTGGCCTCTGGGATCGGGGGGTGATCGACGTGGCTCCCTTGGCGAGTCTGATAAATCTCACCGAACTTTCCCTATGGGGCCACGAAATTGAAGACGTGGCTCCACTAGCCCGTTTGACTAATCTGACTAAACTCGTTTTGGGGAGCAATCGAATTGTGGACATTAGCCCCCTGGCGGATTTGACTAACCTGACCGAGCTGAGTCTTTATGAGAACGAAATTGTCGATGTGTCTCCAATGGCGAACTTGCCCCATCTGACCAAGCTTGCCATTGGAGACAATCAAATTGTAGAGGTGGCTCCGTTAGCCAGCCTGACTAATCTGACCTGGCTTAGCCTCGATAGCAATCAGATCGCAGACGTAACCCCCTTAGCAAATCTAAAGAGTTTGACCGAGCTTTACCTCACCTACAATCAAATTGAAGACGTAGCCGCGCTATCTACGCTGACCCATCTGAGCGTGCTTTCTCTGGTGGGTAACCCGATTAGAGACAGCACCTGCCCCGTACAGCCCGAAACCATCTGTCAGTTCTGACGATTGAATGCGATCGCTTCAGGCAAAAAGGGACGGGGCAATAGAGAAACACAGCATAAGTGATTCGTCTTGCGAAATAGAGAACCTGTGAAGGCTAGTGGCGGCTTTCCTCAACGGACAGCCTGAACGACGACTGATGTCCTATACCCATCCTCTGACTCATGACGGCTGAACCCCCTGATCGCCCCAATTTGCACCCACCTCACAGCCCAGAGTCAGCTACCTCAGACGTCGGTGAGCGTCGGCCTTGGCCGCCACCTGCGATTCTTTGGCCTTGGCTGGGCGTGAATACGCTGGGGTCTGCCATTGTGACAACTATCCTGATCCTGATCGCTTTTGCCGACGAACCGACTCGCAGCGAGGCGCTATCTTTTTCTGGTGTCGTGGTGGGTGGTTTGGTCGGCCCCATGCAGGCCTTTATTCTGCGCGATCAGGTGCCGAGGTTAAGAATTTGGGAATGGGTTCTGGCGTCTATAGTGAGCGGCTATCTAGGAATCTTTTTGGGGGCCATCGTGTTGGTGGCGCTCATCTGGATGATGTCGGCGGACACCTGGATGATGTCGCCCATACTGGAAGCTGCTTTCCCAGCGGCCCTATCGAGCATCTTTGGCGCAATACTGGGTGCCAGTGTTGGGTTGGGTCAAGTTGTGGTCTTGGCTCGGCATGTGCGGGGGCTGCGCCGCTGGTGGGTGGCAAATGTGATCGGGCGATCGCTGGCTTGGCTCAGCGCTTCGCTTTTATGGACCCTAGTAGTCGCCACGGTGTCATATTTTTTCCCGGATCGCTTCTGGCAGCACTTTATCATCGGCGCACTCTTGGGCACAGTAATCGGGCTGATTTACGGAGGGGTGACTGCCAGAGCGATACCAAGGTTGACGCCGCGCCAACGTTCTGTCGCGGATAGTTCAGATTAGGAACACGCCCCTATGAGCCTGCTTTTCAGTGTTGCGACTGTGGGGAATCCGCTGGGCAATCGCACCTGTCCCCTACAGCCTGAGATGATTTGTCGTTTCTAACTGGGCTAACCCAGTGCTGCAGTTCAAGAGGCATCATTATGACTCAAGAGAATGCGCCAGAAACCTTTGAAACCTTTGCTGATTGGTGCCAACACAAGGCGCAGTTGACTCCAGCGGCTCGGTATACCGTTGACCTGCTGTTAGAGGCAGCAGGGACACCCGCCTGTGATCAGGCGACAGCTGCCTTGGCCCACCTCACCCAGCTAGAAATCTATGGCTATCCGCTAACCAAAACCATCACGGATATTGCTCCCATAGGGAGCCTGATGAATCTGACTGAGCTTGACCTCAGCGGCAATGACATTGTCAACCTTGCTCCGCTAGCAAAGCTCACCAACCTTACCCAGCTTGACCTGGGTGACAACTATCGTATTAAAGACATCGCGCCCTTAGCTCACCTCCCTCACCTCAAGGGACTGGGCCTCTACAACAATCGAATTGTGGATGTCTCGCCGCTGGCGAGTCTGACGCATCTGGTGGAACTCGATCTCGGCGGCAATGACCTTATGGATATCTCGCCGTTGGCAAGTCTGACGCATCTGACGGCACTTGATCTCGGCGGCAACGACCTTGTGGATGTCTCGCCGTTGGCAAGTCTGACGCGTCTAACAGAACTCGACCTCAGCGGCAATGATCTTGTCGATATTGCCCCCTTAGCCAGCCTGAACGCGCTGACCCAGCTGTACCTCGAAAAAAATCACCTCACCGACCTTCTCCCTCTAGCGCAGTTGAATCGCTTGCGATCGCTCCATCTCGTTGGCAATCACCTGGTGGAGATCGCCCCTTTGGCCAATCTGACCCAATTGCTAGCGCTCGACCTGGGCTTCAATAACCTCAGCGACCTCACACCCCTGGCTCGCCTGACTCACTTAACCAGGCTGACTCTTCGTAACAATCAGCTCGTTGATCTGACGCCTCTCGCCAGTCTCACCCATTTGACTGAGCTTAATCTCTATAACAATCAAATTGCGGACGTCACGCCCCTCGCCCGCCTCACCAACTTACAAAAGCTAGATCTGGGCGTCAATCAAATTACAGACGTGACGCCCCTCGCTAGCCTGACTCACTTAAAAAGCCTGAACCTCGGTATTAATCAAGTGACTGACGTCGCGCCCTTAGTCAATCTGCAGCATCTGACCGATCTTTGGCTGTTTTGTAATCCGCTGGATCCGTTGGCGCGGCTGCAGATGCATTGGTTAGTGAGAACCCTCCGCCGTCTCTAAGCAAACCGCGTTATCAGGAGGTAATTTGCCTCACAAAATAATGTCGTGTCACGGTCACTACTACCCGTTTCCCTGACTGGGGATAAGGGCTGGCGCGATCTCTACTGGGCTCCCTAGTCTTGGTGGGGAGCTGGCCCTTAACAATGAGCCACAGACTAAAGTCATCTGAGCAATCTGGCCGTGCTTTGGCTCACAGGCCATCAAATTAGCGATCGCACTTGCCCTGTATAGCGAGCCATCATCCACTCAATCGATAGAAAAAGGCCGTAATCTATGGCCTGTGGACATTGCGCACCTACGTTATGTTCGGAGCTTTGTGCGTGTTGCTATACAACCCGAAACCATCTGTCAGTTTTAGGCCAACAACCTGTCATGTTTATGCCAATTGCTCAGGAGATGCTTTGGCTAGGCTGATCTATAAACGAGGAGGAATGAGCATGAAGCGTGCGATCGCACTGGGGTTGATGGCAGTTCTGCTGGTGATGGGTATTGGCTCCATCGGCGTATCTCAGGACGAAATTTCGCCAGACAGGTTTGCAACCTTTGCCGATTGGTGTCACCACCGAGATAGCTTAGCCCCAAAGGCTCAACACACGGTTAAAGAGCTACTAGAGGAAGCCGGAACCCAGGAGTGCAACCAAGCTGAGGGTAGATTGACCCATCTGACTCAGCTTGACCTCAATGGCAACCAAATCGTGGACGTTTCGCCCCTCGCCAGCCTCACCAATCTGACCTCACTTTCCCTAGAGCTCAACCCAATTGAGGACATTTCCCCTCTCGCCAGCCTCACCAATCTGACCGAGCTTTCCCTTGAATACACCGAAACTGAGGACGTTTCACCCCTCGCTAGCCTCACCAATCTGAATTTACTTAACCTCTACTACAACCAAATTGAGGACGTTTCGCCCCTCGCTAGTCTCACTAATCTGACCTCACTTTCCCTCGGGTACAACCAAATTGAGGACGTTTCGCCCCTCACCAGTCTTACCAACCTGACCTGGCTTTCCCTCGTTCACAATCAAATCGTAGACGTGGCTCCCCTTACCCTCCTCACTAATCTGCCCGAGCTGAACCTCAGTGCCAATCAAATCACGGACGTTTCCCTTCTCGCCAACCTCACCAACCTGACCTGGCTTTCCCTCGGTGCTAATCAAATCGCGGACGTTTCCCCCCTTGCCAACCTCACCCACCTGACTGGGCTTTCCCTCGGTGCCAATCGAATCACGGACGTTTCCCCCCTGGCTAACCTCACCAATTTGACTCAGCTTTTCCTCGGTGCCAATCGAATCGCGGACGTTTCGTCCCTTGCCAACCTCACCCAGCTGACCTCGCTGGGCCTCAATAATAATCAAATTACGGACGTTTCCCCCCTGGCCAACCTCACCAATTTGACTCAGCTTTTCCTCGATGCCAATCAAATTGCGGATGTGAGCCCCCTCGCCACGCTCACTAATCTGACCCAGCTTGAGCTGAGTGACAATCCACTTGAAAATCACACCTGCCCCGTGCAACCCGAAATGATCTGTCGGTTTTACCCTCAGTTTCCAGACAGCGACTTGTCTCTTTTCAGGCGATCGCCCATGAATGCGCGGACTAGGCGGATCTAAAAGTGATGAGGAACGATGATGAAGAGAGCGATCGTTCTGAGCTTACTGTCGTTTTTGGTGGTGATGATCAGCCAAGCTCAAATCATGAACTTTTATAAAAATATCAAACAGCTTGCAGAATTTTGGCTCTCTTTTGCTGAGATACCCTTAGCACATTCTCTTGGCAACTCTCAAAATCTAACTCTCAAAATCCTAGATATGGCCACGCTATGGAAAAAAGTGATTGCGATAGGACTCCTGTGTCTGGCGATAGGTGCGGGTTGCCAAAACGCGACTGCTCAGGGCGAGAACTCTCTAGAAACGTTTGAGAGCTTCGCTGACTGGTGTCTTAACCAAGATCGCTTAACCCCAGAGGCGCGACATACGGTTGAGGTGTTGTTGGCAAGGGCTGGAACACAGGATTGCCCGCAAGCTGATGCGATCCTGACCCATCTGACTGAGCTGACTCTTATCGGCAATCACATCACAGACGTCGCCCCCCTAGACGCTTTGACGAGCCTGACCGAGCTTGACCTGCGTCAGAATCGCATCGCGGATGTGACTCCGCTAGCAAACCTGACCGAGCTGACCAGACTTGACCTCAGTCAAAATCACATCGTAGACGTCGCTCCGCTCAGCAGCCTCACCAACCTGACCTGGCTGATGCTCGCGAGTAATCAAATTGTGGATGTCGCGCCCTTGGCGAATTTAACCCATCTGGGTTGGCTTTTTCTGGGTGACAATCAAATTGTGGATGTCGCGCCCTTAGCCAGTCTGACCAATCTAAAAACGCTGTCTCTGGGTAACAACCAAATTGCGGAGGTGGCTCCGCTGGCGAGTCTGACCAATGTAGATGGGCTTTGGCTCCAAGGTAATCAGATTGCCGACATTTCGCCGCTAACAACCATGACCGGTTTGTCGCTACTCTACGTTGCGGACAATCAAATCACAGAGGTCGCTTCATTAGCGAATCTGACAAATCTAAACGAGCTTTGGCTCAATCACAATCAAATTGCAGACGTTGCTCCGTTAGCTAGTCTAACCCGTCTAATAAAGCTTGACCTCAGCCACAATCAAATCGTGGATGTGGCCCCCCTTGCCAACCTGACATATATGACCCAGCTGTCCCTCAGGGACAATCAAATCGTGGACGCTTCGCCCTTAGCCAACCTGGCGTATCTGAGCGAGCTTGAGCTTCGTGACAATCCGCTTGAGAATCACACTTGCCCTGTACCCAATGCGAGCCTTTGTGCATTTTAAGCCAGCCATGAGCTGATTTGATGCACTTAACCGTTGCCTCCTAGAAGCTGCAAAGGCCTTCCTATGGAGCGTGCAATCAACCGAGTTGCGATACATGCGGATAACAGGCTGCCCAATTTTGTCCCTATTCAAGCCCGGTCATGCTAACAACCTACATTCAACGTAGCCCATTTCTGTTCGTCCTTAGCCTCTTGCTGATCGGCGGGGGATTGTGGGTGAATATTCTCTGGCTCCCATATGGATTCTCGCTTTGGGGATGGCTCTTTAACTGCTTGCCGGGTCTGGCATTGCTGCTGACCTGGTTTTTGGCCGCTCGTCATCGCCGCAAACGCTGGCGGGTGATTGGCATCGGCGCTGTGCTGACGCTCTTGATCACGGTCTTTGTCGGGTTGATTAATGTCGTTGGATATTCCTTTGTATCCGCCGGTCAACCTGTTACAGATGTCAGCCAGTATGCCGAGGTGCGCTCGTCCTACAGTAACGCTCCGGTCAACCATTTCCCTGAAACAATTCCACCTGAAGCAACAGACGTGAAGTTCTACTACCGTCCTGGAGCCTTGCAGGGGCCGTCGTCGATACAGGTATGGATGCAGCTACCCCGGGAGATGTGGAGCAGGCTTAAGGCTGAGTATGAAACCGTCGCTCAGTATCGTTATACCGAAGAGGATCGCAACAGTAATGCTTTTAGCTCTGAGGAGGAAGCCGCCGCGATCTCGCATGTTTCCTCATTCCTGACCAGTGATGAACATCTGTCGTTTCCAGACTCATACGAGATTCTGATTTTCGGCTTTCAAGACAACGCAGATCTCGATCTCGTGATCTGCTACGGGGTTGCGCTCAATGCCGACCCGCCTGAGATCGTTTATTGGACAAACGGATAATTTGTCAGTTCTGATTCCTGAATGCTATTGCTTGTCAGATTCAAAGCGATCGCTGCATGAATACACTGGCCTCAACCGAACTAAAAGCTGAGAGGAACGATGATGAAGAAAATTATCAGCATAAGCCTATTATCGTTTCTAATAGCTTATGGAAGCTGTACTGACACCGCAGCCGAGAACAAAATACCTTCAACGACAACAGGAACCTTTACCACTTTTGCCGATTGGTGTCGCCACCAAGATAGTTTGCCCCCAACGGTGCAGCACACCGTCGATGTGCTGCTAGAAATAGCTGACACGCAGGACTGTGACCAGGCTGAAGAAAAGCTGACTAGCCGCACCTCGCTTAGACTCAATGATAATCAAATCGTAGACGTTGCCCCGCTGGCAAGCCTAACTAACTTGACCTCGCTTGACCTTAGTGATAATCAAATTGTGGACGTTTCCCCATTAGCGAGTCTGACCAACCTTAGAGTACTTTGGCTATGGAACAATGCCATCGTCGATGCCTCCCCATTAGCCGATCTAACCGATACAAACCTATACAGGCTATATCTTGGGGCTAATCCGCTGCGTGATTGTGTTTGTCCGATACAGCCTGACCAAAGCTGTCAGTATGAAAATCCGATAACGCTTTGTCGGTTCTCTGACCCTGAGGACCCTTGGCTAAACCGTTGACACATGCACTTAATTATGAACAGATCAATCAGCATAGGTTTATTCTCAGCTTTGGTGGCAATTGCGGGATGTGTCAGCATTTTGCCCTGGGGTGACACTTCGCCAGAAACGTTTAAAATCTTTGCCGACTGGTGTCACAACAAAGCGAGATTACCTCGACAGGCTCGGCATACGGTCAACACACTCTTAGACAAAGCCGGAACCCGTGAATGTGACCAGGCCACAGATATTCTGTCGAATCTGACAGAGCTTAACCTCAGTCAAGAGCGGCCTTTTGCTCGTCAAATCTCGGATTTAGGGCCTGTATCTAGTCTGACCAATCTGACCCAGCTCAGTATCAGCAGTGAGCACATTACGGATGTGGCTCCCTTGGCCCGTCTAGAAAATCTGACCGGGCTTAACCTCAACTACAACCCCATCGTGGACATAACGCCTTTGGCCAATCTGAGCAATCTGACTAACCTTTACCTGACAGGGACTCAAGTCACAGATTTAACCCCTTTGACCAATCTGACCCGCTTAAGCGTGCTCGATCTATCTCACAACAACATCACAGACACGACGCCCTTAGCGGACCTCACCCATCTGACCGTACTGCATCTCCGGCACAATCAAATCGCCGACATTGCTCCCCTGGCCCGTCTGACCCATCTAACCGAGCTTTGGCTTGACGCCAATCAGATTACAGACGTAACTCCGCTGGCCGATCTGACAAATCTGACCGTGCTTTGGCTCCATAACAATCAAATTACCGACATCTCCTCACTCGCCAATCTCACCCATCTCACCGAGCTTTGGCTCAGTTTTAATCAAGTTACAGACGTTTCTCCGCTCGCCAATCTCACTAATCTGACCAAGCTTCAGCTTTATCGCAATCAAATTGTAGATATTGCTCCTCTGGCTAACCTCACTAACCTGCCTGAGCTTAACCTCAACGACAATCAAATCGTCAATGTTTCTCCGTTAGCCAACCTGACCAGTCTGACTCAGCTCTCTCTCGATCGTAATCAGATCGTGAATGTTTCTGCTTTAGAGAGCCTAACCAAATTACAATATCTTCCGCTCCGAGAAAATCCGCTCAGCGAGCGTACTTGTCCTGTCCAGCCTGAAACAGTTTGTGTGTTCTAAGGTGAGTTGGCTCTGCCCCGGACGATTTTCCGCTGAAATGCAGTTCTTGACTAGCTGTCTGCCAACAAAATTAACCGTAGCGGATCTAAATAAACTGTCCAAGGTAGGGGCTGATCTTTTAGCAAAGACCATTTTTGTTTAAAGACCTCTGCTTGCAAATGGTAGTCTTGCTCATGGGTGGGTGGGCCATGCAGTTTCAAATATAGGGTCATACGGTGAGG
>JBCDDJ010000038.1:0-25100 GCA_039180385.1 Cyanobacteria bacterium P01_G01_bin.38
AGATAGAGATCTGGACTGCCGACAATCCGATCGGCCACGAGTCGGATGACGCCGCGATCGCCTTTTACAAAGCGCCGCACGTCATCTCGATAGGGACCGTTCCACTCGGCAAAGCGTTCTCCGGCAAAGCGTCCGACCTGGTAAAGCCCGGCTGCATCCCAGGCTTCTGCAATAATCTTGGTACCCGCCAACGCCGGATCGGTATTAATCATCCATAGCAGCGGTGGATTGTTTAGGGGCTCCCCCGTGACCCCGCGAGAGAGCACCGAGGCCAGGTCAAAGCGAAAGCCATCGACATGCATCTCTAAAACCCAGTAGCGCAGGCAGTCTAAAATAAGATATCCGCTGATGGCGCTGGTTTTTAAGGTATTGCCGCAGCCACTGTAATTCTTGTAATAGGTTTTGTTGTCTTCGAGAATGTAGTATGACTCGTTGCCGAGTCCTCGAAAAGACAGGGTTGGCCCTTCGTGATTGCCTTCGGCGGTGTGGTTAAACACTACATCTAAAATCACCTCAATACCGGCTCGATGCAGGGCTTTGACCAGATCTCGAAATTCATCTACTGGGCCTAAACTGTCTTGGCGACAGCTGTATCCTCGATGGGGCGCGAAAAAAGCTATCGGGCTGTAGCCCCAATAGTTGGAATGCCCCGTCGGGGCATCGCTGGGGTCGAACTGCTGCACCGGCATCAGCTCTACTGCGGTAATTCCCAAAGACTGCAAGTACGGGATTTTTTCAATCAGCCCAGCGTAGGTGCCTCGTTTTTGCTCAGGCAGACCCGAATTAGGATGTTGGGTAAACCCGCCCACGTGCAGTTCATAAACCACGGTCTCGGCATAGGGCGTCTTGGGATGGATATCCCCCTCCCAATCATATTGCAGCGGGTCAACCACAACCCCTCTCAGCGCCTTAGCACAGTTATCAGAGCTGTCGATAGCGGCCTGACGAGAATAGGTCTGCCAACCCACGATCGAGCGTGAATAGGGGTCGAGCAGCACCTTGTTGGGGTTAAATCGCAGGCCGTTGTTGGGCTCATAGGGGCCGTCAACTCGATAGGCGTATACTTGCCCCTCCGCGAGCCCCTCCACAAACACATGCCAGTAGTGAAAAGTGTGATTGACTTGAGGATCTAGCCGCATTGTCACCTCGGGCTGAGGCGAGTCGGGTTGCTCAAACAGCAGCAGCTCCACCGCCGTCGCCCCTCGAGCATACAGGCAGAAGTTGATCCCCCCGTCCCGCACCATTGCACCCAGCGGCCAGCTGTCGCCCGGCTGAACGATCAGGGTGGTTTCGATGGCTTTATCTAGGGGCATCTGATGTGGGGCTCTCCCGAAGTCTATGATGGTGAACTGTTGGAGACAATTTGCCCCGGTGACGATGCCACCCAGCATACTATCGGACTAGCTCCTCTATCGGCTCTGTCAGGGTTGACAAGGTTATCTCTGGGACCAAGAGGGGTGAACTGTCACGATAGGCTGCGATGTATAGCGCCTTAAGATCTTGAATCAAAGGATACCGAGGGTTAGCGCCTGTGCACTGGTCGTCAAAGGCTTGCTCGGCCATCAGATCGAGATGGGCGAAGAAGGTGTGTTCGTCTTCGCTGAGCACCTCGCGAAGACTCTGAGGAATCTCTACCTGTTGTTTGAGGGATTCGATGGCTTGGATCAGTCGATCAACTTTCTCGGCGTCGGTATCGCCACCGAGCTTCAGCGAGTCTGCGATCGCAGCATAGCGCGCCTTAGCCTGGGGATACTCATATTGAGGGAAAATCGCTTGCTTAAAGGGGGCATCCGTGGCGTTGTAGCGGATCACGTGGGAGATCATCAGGGCGTTGGCCAACCCATGGGGCACGTGGAAGGTGGACCCTAATTTGTGGGCTAGAGAATGACAGATCCCCAGGAAGGCATTGGCAAAGGCCATCCCGGCGATGGTGGCAGCGTAGTGGACTTTCTCACGGGCTTCGGGATCATTGGGGCCGTTGTTGTAGGCGCGGGGGAGATATTTGACCAACAGCCCAATCGCCTCTAGGGCCAACCCGTCGGTAAACTCGGTGGCGATGACTGAGACATAGGCCTCCAGAGCATGGGTGAGGGCGTCAATGCCGCCATAGGCGGTCAGCCTTTTGGGCATATGGCGCACCAGCTCTGGGTCAATGATGGCCATGGTGGGGGTGAGGGCATAGTCCGCCAGGGGGTATTTAATGCCGACGCGATCATCGGTGACCACGGCAAAGGGGGTGACCTCAGAGCCGGTCCCCGAGGTGGTGGGAATCGCCACCAAAATCGCTTTCTCGCCCAGGGGAGGTAGCTCATAGACCCGCTTGCGGATGTCCATAAACCGCATGGCCAGCCCTTCAAACTCCACTTCGGGATGTTCGTACATCAGCCACATCACCTTGGCCGCATCCATTGGGGAGCCGCCACCCAGGGCAATAATCACATCGGGTTGGAAGCTGTTGATCACGGCTAGCCCGCGCTGCACCGTCGAGAGACTGGGGTCGGGTTCGACTTCAAAAAAGGTATGGTGTTGAATCCCGAGGGTATCGAGGGTGTCGGTGATTTCTTGGGTCAGGCCGAGGTCATAGAGGGGCCGGTCGGTGACAATAAAGGCGCGTTTTTTGTGGGCTAGATCGCCTAGTGCCACTGGGATGCAGCCCGATTTAAAGTAAACTTTAGGGGGCACTCGAAACCACAGCATATTTTCTCGTCGCTCGGTGACGGTTTTGATGTTGAGTAAATGCTGCACGCCCACATTCTCAGACACAGAGTTGCCGCCCCAGGTGCCGCAGCCCAGAGTCAGCGAGGGATCGAGTTTAAAGTTGTACAGGTCGCCAATCGCTCCCTGGGAGGACGGGGTGTTGATCAACACCCGAGAGGTGGCCAGCTCATTCTCAAACTGGACGATGCGATCGCGATTGTCGGGGTGGGTATAGAGCACTGAGGTATGCCCCCGTCCGGCAAAATTGACCAGCTGCTTTGCCTGGTCTAGCCCGGTGGCAAAATCCGAGGCCCGATATAGGGCTAAAATCAGTGAGAGTTTTTCATAGGAGAAGGGCTCCTCTATACCAATGGTGCTGACTTCGCCAATGAGAAGTTTGGTCCCTTCGGGCACCTTTAGATTAGCCATCTGGGCTAACTGGGTAGCGGATTGACCCACAATGTCAGGATTAAGTCGTCCATTTTTAAGCAAGAGTTGGGCCACGCGATCGCGCTCTTCTGGGTCTAACAAGTAGGCCCCTCGCTTGATAAACTCTTGTTTGACCTGGTCATAGATCTCATCCGCGACCACCGCCGACTGCTCCGACGCGCAGATCATGCCGTTGTCAAAGGTTTTACTCAGCAAGATTGAGCTGACTGCCATCTGAATATCGGCGGTTTCGTCAATGAAGGCGGGGGTATTGCCCGCACCCACCCCCAGGGACGGATGCCCAGACGAATAGGCAGCTTTGACCATGCCCGGCCCGCCCGTGGCTAAAATCAGCTTGATGTCACCATGTTGCATCAAGGACTGGGAGAGCTCCAGGGTCGGCTCGTCAATCCAACCGATCAAGTCGGCGGGGGCACCAGCTTGCACAGCGGCATTGCGGATAATTTTGGCGGCGGCAATGGTGCAGGCCTTGGCTCGAGGGTGGGGAGAGAACACAATCGCGTTGCGGGTTTTGAGGCAGAGCAACGCCTTAAAAATGGCTGTGGATGTGGGGTTGGTCGTAGGGACGATGCCCGCAATCAGTCCAATCGGTTCGGCGACTTTCTGAATGCCGTAGTGAACATCGGAGTATACGATCCCGCAGGTCTTTTCGTGTTTGTATTTGTTATAGATATACTCTGAGGCAAAGTGATTTTTGATCACCTTGTCCTCAATCACTCCCATGCCGGTTTCGGCGACGGCTTGTTTGGCCAGGGGCAGACGGGCGTTGTTGGCTGCGATCGCAGCCTGCTTAAAGATAAAATCGACCTGGGCTTGATCAAAGCTTGCATAAATCTCCTGAGCTTTTTTCACCCTCAGGATTAAATCTTCCAGGCTTTGCAGCGTATCTACCTGAATATCAATGGGCTGAACATCAGCAGCAGAGAATGATGTCATGATATAACAATCCTTTAGTGAACGTTCAAGCCGTGGCGTTGAAACTGTGCTTTAACCTGTTCAACCTGTTCCTGGCTGGGGGGCTGGGTTCCTTTCAGTTGGTAGTCGTAGCCAAGGGCTTCCCATTTGTAGGCCCCCATTTGATGAAAGGGTAAAACTTCAACCCATTCGACGTTTGTAAGCGATGAGACAAATTCGGCTAATCCTTCAACATTTTTTGAGGGATCGGTGAGTCCGGGCACCAAAACAAAGCGAATCCAGGTCGGTTTTTGAATCTCTTTGAGATAGTTGGCTAGCCGCAGAGTGGGCTCTTGAGAAACGTGGGTGACTCGATGGTAAAGATCTGGATCAAAAGACTTGATGTCGAGTAAGACCAAATCGGTATGGGGCAAGACCTGTTGGGCCGCTGCCAGATCAGAGAAGCCCGAGGTATCTAAGGTCGTGTGTATCCCCTCAGCTTGACAGCGGCGAAACAGCTCTGCTACAAACTCAGGCTGCATCAGGGGTTCTCCCCCACTGACGGTCACCCCCCCGCCCGATGCCGTCATATAAGAACGGTAGCGCACAATGTCGGCCATCAGATTAGCGATGGTCTCCTCGTGCCCTCCCTCCACTGTTCGACAGTCTGGATTGTGACAATATAAGCACCGCAGCGGACAGCCCTGGGTGAAAACGACAAACCGAATCCCCGGCCCGTCAACGGTGCCACAGGTTTCAACCGAGTGAATTCGACCTGAGGTGGTGATGGGGAGAGTGGTGGCAGTGGGCTGGGGTGTCATTAATAAATGGAAGAAAGTCCACAGGTTTAAAGTCCCTCTCCCAACCTGGGAGAGGGATTGAGGGTGAGGGCAATCAAAACCGACTATGGAAGGTCCGATTGATCACATCCATCTGTTGCTCGCGGGTGAGTTTGATAAAGTTCACCGCATAGCCCGAGACGCGAATCGTTAGCTGGGGATACTCTTCAGGGTGATCCATCGCATCGAGCAGGGTCTCTCGGTTAAGCACATTGACGTTGATGTGCTGGCCTGTGTTATGGAAATAGCCATCCAGGAGCCCCACCAGGTTACTCACCTGATCGATCTCTGTTTTACCCAGGGCATCGGGGACGATGGAGAAGGTATAGGAGATCCCATCTTGGGCGTGCTGGTAGGGCAGTTGGGCCACAGACTCACAGGCTGCGATCGCACCCTGGGTATCGCGACCGTGCATGGGGTTGGCCCCGGGGGCAAAGGGCTCGCCAGCCTTGCGACCGTCGGGGGTATTGCCGGTCTTTTTGCCATAGACCACATTAGAAGTAATGGTCAAGATTGACTGGGTTGGGACGGCGTTGCGATAGGTTTTGTTTTGGCGAATATGGTCCATAAACCGACGCATTAGGTCAGATGCGATCGCATCTACCCGGCTGTCGTTATTCCCAAAGGCCGGATAGTCACCCTGGACGTCGTAGTCCACCGCTAACCCGGTCTCGTCGCGAATCACCTTGACCTGACCATACTTGATGGCCGAGAGCGCATCCGCTACCACCGACAGTCCGGCTATGCCACAGGCCATAGTGCGATAGACATCCCGGTCGTGGAGCGCCATCTCCAGACGCTCGTAGCAGTACTTGTCATGCATGTAGTGGATTACGTTGAGGGTGTTGACGTAAAGCTTCGCTAACCAAGCCATCAAGACATCAAACTTGGCCATCACCTCGTCGTAGTCCAGGGTGTCCCCGGTGACGGGGGCGTAGGCGGGGGTAATCTGTTCTCCAGATTTCTCGTCTTTGCCGCCGTTGATGGCATAGAGCAGCGCCTTGGCCAGATTGACCCGTGCTCCAAAAAACTGCATCTGTTTGCCAATGGGCATGGCCGAGACACAGCAGGCGATGCCATAGTCATCGCCGTATTCCCCGCGCATCAGATCGTCATTTTCGTATTGGATGGAGCTGGTGTCTTTAGAAACTTTTGCGCAAAACTGCTTAAAGGCCAGGGGCAGGCGTTCTGACCACAGCACGGTCAGGTTAGGCTCTGGCGCTGGTCCCAAATTATAGAGGGTTTGCAAGCATCGGAAGCTGGTTTTAGTCACCAAAGGCCGACCGTCGAGGCCCACGCCGCCAATTGACTCGGTTACCCAGACCGGGTCGCCTGAAAACAGCTGATTATAGGCGGGTGCCCGCAAAAAACGCACCATGCGCAGCTTCATCACAAACTGATCGATCAGCTCTTGGGCATCTGCTTCGGTCAACTGGCCATTCGCCAAGTCTCGCTGAATGTAGATATCTAAAAAGGTCGAGACCCGCCCCAGAGACATGGCCGCTCCGTTTTGCTCTTTGATTGCACCTAAGTAGCCAAAGTAGGTCCATTGGACGGCCTCTTGGGCGGTTGTAGCCGGTTGGCCGATATCAAAGCCATAGGCTTCGGCCATTTGCTTCAGCTCCTGGAGAGCTCTGATTTGCTCAGAAATCTCTTCTCGCTGAAGGATGACCGCCTCGTCCAGGGTGTCTAGTTCTAAGGATTTGAGCTGCTGTTGCTTATCGCGGAGGATGCGATCGCACCCATACAGGGCGACCCGCCGATAGTCTCCAATAATCCGCCCTCGCCCATAGGAATCGGGCAACCCCGTAATGATGCCTGAGTGCCGCGCCCGTCTCATCTCTTCGGTATAGGCGTCAAATACGCCATCATTGTGGGTCTTGCGGTATTTTGTGAAGATCTCCAGTGTTTGAGGATCTAGCTGATAGCCGTATGCTTCCAAAGACTTTTTGACCACTCGAATGCCGCCGAGAGGCATAATCGCTCGTTTCAAAGGCTTGTCGGTTTGCAGGCCCACAACTTTCTCAAGTGTCGGGTCAACATAGCCCGGTGCGTGGGCAGTGATTCCAGTGGGCAGCCGATCGTCGGCCTCTAAAATGCCGCGTTCTCGCTCAAGCTGCATCAGGACCGTGACCTTCTCCCAAAGTCGGCGAGTGCGATCGCTAATTCTGGCTAGAAACTCCCCATTTCCACTGTAAGGAGAATAATTTCTCTGAATAAAATCTCGGACATTAATCTCATCGACCCACGGGCCTAGAGAAAACTGACGCCAAGGTTGGACGGGGTTCGTCTGCAAAGGCTTAGACTGAACGGATGTCTGAGTCAGATCTTTTGCACTGACGGTACTGGCTACACTCATTATTCATTCTCTCCTAGCGAAAGTATGGTGGCGACAACCCGCTTTACTGGGAAGATCGCCCTCAGGAACCGCTTTGCTGAAAGTAAAGACCCTCAACGGAACCTGGTCCCAATTCAAAAGCTATCAAAATCTGCGGGCTTAATGTTTCGAGTCTGTAAAAGTCCATAAAAAGAACTTTCGGACTACAAACTTTGGATTGAAAATTTGAAGCTTAAGTAATTCTAAAATGATGAGACTTATATGGAATTCTAAGGGCGCTGATTAAACCATTCGACGCTTGAATCGCTTTAGGGAAAACTGTCTATCCGTCTATCTTTCGGACTCCAAAGAAAAGACCTCCAACAGATGTCTGACTAGGTACTCTTACTTACTCATTTACCATAGCATAGGGTTTAGGCACGGGAACGCCCAATCCTTAGGTTACGTTACTTTTCTAAAGGTGATTATGCCTGATTGAAATGCCTTCGATAAACAATATTCAATGCTTCAACTGTCTTGTAGATGACTGGAAGCGTTACAAGGGTTGCAGGTGCTACGAACCCTGGGAGACTTTTGTATTAAAAGTCACCTTTAGCGCGAAAATAGAAGATTTATCCTCTCTCTCAAAAGTTTTCAGGATACAATTTGTAAACCAAGCGATGTGCGATTTTAGATTAGGCGAGTACGCACCCGCCAAGGTTCCCGCAGAGCGCATCCGCTAAAATGCCTCACGCATCAATCAGGCTGACACTTTAGACTTATCTGAGGCATTACGACTTATGTTCAATGTGAGTAAATCTGTTGGTCAGAATTCTGCTGATAATCGCCCAGCTAAGGCGAGCTCAAGTGAAAAGACATCGTTGCATTCTCACTTGAATTCGTCTCACTGCCCGGACCCTGCCCATGACATTCTGCGCTACGACTATCAACCGCTCTCTCCTTTCTTTGCGCCTCAAACGGTTGCTGTGATTGGCGCGACTGAGCGCCCTGGTAGTGTGGGTCGCACGGTTCTTTGGAATCTCATGAGTAGCACCTTTGGGGGGACTATTTTTCCGGTGCATCCGACCCGGACTAATGTGCTTGGGATCAAAGCCTATCCTGCGATTGGAGAGATCTCTGAGCATATCGATCTGGCCATCATCGCGATCCCGGCCCAAGGGGTGCCCGAGATTATTGACCAGTGCGGGATAGCTGGTGTGAAGGGGGTGATTATCCTCTCGGCTGGTTTTCGGGAAATCGGTGCCGCTGGCATTGCGCTAGAAGAAGCCGTGTTGGCGTCAGCCCGGCGCAACCAGGTGCGTATTCTTGGCCCCAATTGTTTAGGACTAATGTGTCCGACCAGTGGCCTGAATGCCACCTTTGCAGGTACCATGGCCCGTCCGGGCAGCGTTGGGTTTATCAGTCAAAGCGGTGCGCTCTGTACCTCAATCCTGGACTGGAGTCTGCGGGAAAATGTCGGCTTTAGTGCGTTTGTCTCCATCGGGTCAATGCTAGATGTCGACTGGGGAGATTTAATCTACTACCTGGGCGACGATCCGGCGACCCGCAGCATTGTTATCTATATGGAGACCATTGGCAATGCGCGCTCGTTTCTCTCGGCAGCTCGGGAGGTGGCCCTCAGCAAACCCATCATTGTGATCAAATCGGGGCGGACTCAGCTGGCCGCCCAGGCAGCCGCCTCCCACACGGGGGCCCTCGCTGGGAGTGATGAGGTGCTCAACGCGGCCTTTCGGCGCTGTGGGGTGCTGCGGGTAGACACCATTGATGAATTGTTTAATTTAGCGGAGGTGCTGGGTAAGCAGCCTCGCCCCCGGGGTAAGCGTCTGACGATTCTCACCAATGCAGGCGGGCCAGGGGTGTTGGCCACAGATGCTCTGATTCGCAGCGGCGGCGAACTGGCGACGCTCAGTCCTGAGACGGTGACTCAGCTAGATACCCTGTTGCCAACCCACTGGAGTCGTCAAAATCCGATTGATATTTTGGGGGATGCCACTCCAGAACGCTATGGGGCCGCGCTCGATGTTTTGGTGCAGGAGGCTAACAGCGATGGTTTGTTGGTGGTACTCACCCCTCAGGCCATGACCGATCCCACCGCCACGGCGGCGCAGCTGCAGGCCAGGGCCATCCATTGGCAAGATAAGCCATTACTGGCGAGCTGGATGGGCACGGAAGCGGTCGCAGCCGGAGAGGCCAAACTCAACCAGAGCAGCGTTTTTACGCTGCCCTATCCCGATGCGGCGGCTCAGATTTTTACCCGGATGACGCAGTACAGTGATAACCTGCGTGCCCTCTATGAGACCCCGAGTTTAACTACAGCCCCAGCTACTCACCCGGCGGCGATCACCGATTTGCTGACCCGGGCCCGAGCGGAAAATCGACTGTTGTTAAGTGAGTGGGAGTCTAAGCAGCTGCTCCACGCCTACGGGGTGCCGACCGTTGCCACTGAGTTGGCGACCTCGGCGGACGAGGCGGTGGCCCTCGCCGAGCGGATTGGCTATCCCGTTGTCGTCAAGCTCCATTCCCACACGATCACCCACAAAACCGACGTGGGGGGCGTCAAGCTCAATTTGCCCAATGGGGCGGCGGTGAGAGCGGCCTATGAGGCGATTATGGCCATTGGCCAGCCAGGCGATTGTTTAGGGGTGACGGTGCAGCCGATGGTGATGCGTACCGGCTATGAGCTGATTATCGGCAGCAGCGTTGATGCCCAGTTTGGCCCCGTATTGTTGTTTGGTAGCGGCGGGCAGCTGGTAGAGGTCTATCGCGATCGCGCCCTCGGTCTGCCCCCTCTCAATACCACGCTGGCCCGGCGCTTGATGGAACAAACCCAGGTGTATAAAGCCCTTAAGGGGGTGCGCGGCCAGGCCAGCATCGATCTAGCCGCCCTCGAACAGCTGCTGGTGAGATTTAGTCAGCTGGTGGTGGCCTACCCCGAAATCAAAGAGATCGAAATTAACCCGCTGCTGGCCTCTGCCGAGCAGCTGCTGGCGCTGGATGCACGGGTGGTGCTGTACGGGCCAGAGGTAACGGATGAGCAGTTGCCTAAACCGGCGATACGCCCCTACCCCGACCAATACGTCCGCCCCTGGACCTTGCCAGACGGTCTGGCGGCGACGATTCGTCCGATTCGCCCTGAGGATGAGCCCCTGATTGTGGCATTTCATCAGACTCTGTCAGAAGAGAGTATCTATTTTCGATATTTTCACTTGATTAAGCTCCAGGCCAGGGTGGCCCACGACCGGCTCACTCGAATTTGTTTTATCGATTACGATCAGGAAATGGCGCTGGTGGCTGAGCATCTGGAGCCAGAGACGAATGAGCGCACGATTTTGGGGGTCGCCCGGCTCAGTCGCCTGCACGGCCTAAATGAGGCAGAATTTGGCCTGTTGATCAACGATCGCTATCAGGGCCGGGGATTGGGGTCAGAATTATTGCGATCGCTGATCAACATTGCCCAAGCCGAAGGGCTCACCCGGATATCAGCCGATATTTTGCCTCAAAATCGGGCTATGCAGTATCTGTGCCAAAAACTTGGGTTTACGGTCCAGCGCGATCGCGGCGAAGTGCGAGCCTACTATGATTTATAGCGGCTCGACTATGGCGAGTCTGTTTGAATCGGGCAGACACAGCTTTCTTGAGCTAACCACCGTTCTCCCACCTGATGGAGTGCGATCAACACCGGTCTAAGCTCTTTACCCTTAGCCGTGAGCGTATATTCCACGCGAGGGGGCACTTCAGGATAGGCTTGTCGCTGGACAAGCCCCTGCTCTTCTAAATTTCGGAGTCTCGCCGTGAGGGTTTTGGTACTGATCCCCGGCAGGGCTTTTAGCAGCTCGTGGGTGCGATGATTCCCCGTCCATAACTCTCGCAAAATTAAGATCGACCATTTGTTGCCTAACGTATCCAGTACAAACTGGATCGGGCATTGCAGTTGCAGACAATCAGGGGTGTCGAGCATAAATCCCTAAAGAACCCGGTTATTTGTTCCCTATTCTCGACGATCCATGGGACATCAGGGTAAGGAGATCCTAAGATTATGGGAAATTTAAGCTTTCTTTAAGGCGACTGTTGAGCCCTGATATCCAGCATTTTTTTACGTCAGGTCAGTCTATTTTTTCCCATCGAGGCCCTAAGGCACTGTCGAGAAACCTGCTTGCTCTTTATCGGAGACCTGCAAGGATATAAAGACGAACTGTACAAGAGGATCTCAACATGAATCGATGGTTAGCGGGTATGCGCATTTTGATTTCAACCCTCGCAGCGATGTGTGTCTGGCTATTTAGGATGATGCAGTGGAGTCCACTAAAACAAATCGGGGCTGCTCAAGATCCGATGACCACCAGTCTTGTCCCCGTTCCTATTCGCACCAGTTACCCTTCTAGTCACCAGCGCTAGCTGACAGTCTTTTACCCTCAAGCAGGAGGCCATTTTCAGATGAAGATCGTTATCCAGGGGAAAAATATTGAAATTACAGAGGCCATTAACAGCTACGCCCATCACAAAGTGAGCAAAGCGGTTCACCATTTTGAAGGCATGGTAACCGAGGTGGATATTAATTTATCGGTTTACCGACATCCCCACGCCCAAACTCAGCAAACCGTTGAGGTGACAACCTATGCAAAAGGGACTGTGATTCGGGCGGCAGAGAAACATGAGAACCTCTATGCTGGCATTGATCTGGTTGCCGACAAACTGACTCGCCAGCTCAAGAAGTACAAAGATAAACAACACCGTCGGGAGCACACTCAATCTAAGCCCAGCGACGGAGAACTTGACCTGCCCAGCCTGTCTACAGATCTGATCGAAGATCTGACAGCAAGTCGAACCCCTGAACTGCCTGCTAAAGTGGTGCGCAACAAATTTTTTGCCATGCCGCCGATGTCGGTGCAAGATGCGTTGGACAGACTACAGCTGATCGATCACGATTTTTATATGTTCCAAAATACTCACACAGGAGAAATTAATGTCATCTATGAGCGAAACCACGGTGGCTATGGGTTGATCCAACCCCGTCAAACAACGAGTGTGAATTAAGTTACAGACAGCACACCTGCAAGACTTAATCTTCTTATAAGCCTTTGCATCCTTGTTTGTATTGCGTGTAACAGGAAAAATTGCACCTGTCGAACATTCTTGAATAAAATAGAGGCAAATATATACTCTCTAGGTGGCTTCATTGCGCTAAGTGACAGAAGACATTTTTGTGTATCACTCATCTTTTGCCCCAGAACACCCTCTAAAGAAGCCATTATCATGAATAATCACTCACGCAATACCCTCCAGCAGGGGATGTCTGACACGTCTACAGTGGCTGTGAACCGCTCTGCTCAGATCCAGCTCGACAATAGCCGTACCGGGTTGAGCAAAGCTGCTCTAAAGCAATCCTTTATCGACAACTTGAACTACGCCCAGGGCAAGGATGAGTGTTTCGCGACCGCCTATGACTACTATATGGCGATTGCCCAGAGTGTCCGAGATCGGCTGACCCAGCGCCGCATCCAAACGGCTAAGAGCTATGCCAGCCAAGATGTCAAAATGGCCTATTACCTGTCGGCAGAGTTTCTCTTAGGCAGGCACCTGGGCAATAGCCTGATCAATTTGGGCCTGTATGAAGAGGTTCAGGCTGCGCTGCAAGAAGTCGGGCTGGATCTCGATGAACTCTTGGAACAAGAAGCAGAGCCGGGGCTAGGTAATGGTGGCTTAGGGCGGCTGGCGGCTTGTTTTCTAGATGCTATGGCCACCCTCGAAATCCCGGCCACGGGGTATGGTATCCGCTACGAGTTTGGTATCTTTGATCAGATTATTCGAGAGGGTTGGCAGTTAGAAGCGCCCGACAACTGGCTGCGGTTTGGCAACCCCTGGGAAATTGCTCGACCCGAGTATCGGGTGGAGGTCAAGTTTGGCGGCTGCACCCATGCGTATACCGATCAGCAGGGCCATTATCAGGTGCGCTGGGTACCAGAGCAAACTGTTTTGGGGGTACCCTACGACACGCCCGTACCCGGCTATGACAACTATACGGTCAATACCTTACGGCTCTGGAAAGCCGAAGCCAGTGAAGCGTTTAATTTTCAGGCGTTTGATGCGGGTGATTACATTGGCGCTGTCTCAGACAAGATGTATTCTGAGACCATTTCGAAGGTGCTCTACCCCAACGACAATACGCCCCAGGGAAGGGCACTGCGTCTCAAGCAGCAATACTTCTTTGTCTCTTGTTCGCTGCAAGATATTATTCGCCTGCATTTACGCACCCATGACAGTCTAGACAATTTGCATGAGAAAGCTGCGATTCAGCTCAATGATACCCATCCGGCTATTGGGGTAGCTGAGCTGATGCGGCTGCTTGTCGATGAGCATCAAATGCCCTGGGATCAAGCCTGGGAGATTGTCCAACGGAGTTTTGCCTACACCAATCATACTCTCATGCCCGAAGCGCTAGAGCGCTGGTCAGTCAATCTCTTTGGAGAACTCCTCCCCCGACACCTCGAGATCATCTATGAGCTCAACCATCATTTTCTCTATGATGTCTATACGCAATACCCTGGGGATCAGGGCCGGCTCGCTCGCCTCTCTTTAATTGAAGAAGGCCATGAACAGTCTGTGCGCATGGCCCACCTGGCCTGCTTAGGGAGTCATTCCATTAATGGGGTGGCAGCTCTCCACACCCAATTACTCAAACAAGATGTGTTAAAAGATTTTTATGAGCTATGGCCTGAGAAATTTAACAACAAAACCAACGGGGTGACGCCGCGCCGCTGGCTGATGCTGGCTAACCCTGGGCTGGCTCAGCTGATCACAGAGAAAATTGGCCGAGGCTGGGTCAACCATCTAGAGGATCTCAGGCGGCTGGAGGACTGGGTAGAAGATCCTGCCTTTCATCAACGCTGGATTGAGATCAAGCAGGCTAACAAACAGGCGCTGGCGACCTACATTCGTGAGCATCACAGTCTGATTGTCAACCCTGATTCTCTCTTTGATATCCAGGTTAAGCGTATCCATGAGTATAAGCGGCAGCTCTTAAACGTGTTGCACATCATTACGCTCTACAACCAGATCAAGCAAGACCCTGACATTGACATGCTGCCCCGAACCTTTATTTTTGGGGGTAAAGCGGCACCGGGCTATTATTTGGCCAAGCTCATTATCAAACTCATCAATGCCGTTGCTGAGGTGGTTAATAATGACGCCGAGGTTCGAGGCCGCTTACAGGTTGTCTTTTTGGCAAACTATAACGTTTCGCTGGGGCAGTGTGTTTATCCGGCGGCGGATCTCTCTGAGCAAATCTCGACCGCCGGTAAAGAAGCGTCTGGGACCGGCAATATGAAGTTTGCACTGAATGGGGCTCTGACGGTTGGTACCCTGGACGGTGCGAATATTGAAATTAGAGAAGCCGTGGGGGCAGAGAACTTTTTCTTGTTTGGGTTAACGGCTGAAGCCGTCTCAACCCTTAAGTGTAGTGGGTATTCTCCCCAGGATTACTACCACGGCAATCCGATGCTTAAGACTGTGATCCAGCAGATTGCGAGCGGCTATTTCTCTCCCGACCAGCCCGATCGGTTTACGCCCATTGTTCGCTCATTGCTGCATAGCGATGAGTATATGATCTGCGCTGACTACCAGGCCTATGTCGATTGTCAGCAAGCTGTGAGTGCCGCCTATCGAGATCAAACTGCCTGGACCCGAATGTCGATTTACAATACGGCGAGGACGGGGCAATTTTCTGCCGATCGGACCATCACCGAATACTGTCAGGATATTTGGAAGATTGAGCCAGTTAAGGTGACCCCTGCGGATAACTCTCCAGTGGGGCTCTCCCCAGAGAGCGCTCGTCAAGGACTGACTAAAGCGCCTCTGGGCTCAGTATCCGGCTGATGGCTGGCGGCCTACCAGCCCAGCAAAAATAGCGCTGGTTGCAAACATGATCAGGCTATAAATTGCCGCTGGGATGGCCATGCTTGGATTGTTTAAGAAGGTGGGGGCACTGGCAATGGCAATCGCTAAGGTGCCGTTTTGAATGCCTACCTCGACCGTGATCGATTTGGCACTGCGTTCGCTTAGGTTAGCCAGGTTTGCGATCGCAAACCCCAAGGCCATAGCCACCCCATTTAAAGCGAGCGCAGCCCAGCCCACCTGCAAGAAAAAGCTGGCAACCTGGTCGCGTTCTTTAGCCAGCAGGCCTACAATAATTAACGCTAAGAAGAACAACGACAGCCACTTGACCCACTTTTCGATGTTGGCGGCAGCCCTGGGGGCGTAATGATTGAGCGTCATCCCTAATGCCACCGGGATGAGGGTAATGATTGCAATTTGAATCACTGTTTCAAAGAAAGGGAGCTGTAGGGCAGTCGTTTCTTCCATAAAGACGCCCATGGCCAGGTTGACCACCCAGGGAATGGTAAACACGGTCACCAGGCTGCTAATTGCAGTGAGGGTGATCGACAGAGCCACATTTCCTTGGACCAAATAAGTCACCATGTTAGACGTCGGCCCCCCGGGGCAGGCCGCTAAAATCATGATGCCAACGGCTAACTCTGGGGCGAGGGGAAAAAGCGTCGCTAGCAAAAAGCCTACCACCGGCAGCATGATCAACTGAGCCATTAGCCCAAGGATGACGGCTTTGGGCTCAACCAAGATCCGCTGAAAGTCTTTGACTGTCAGTCCGAGACCCATGCCCAACATAATGATAAATAGGGCCAGGGGTAAAAAAACTGCGGTTAGAAAATTTGATTCCATGGCGTCCTCTACAATCCTCTATCAACAGCCCCTTGAGGTGTTCTGTTGATAGAGTCCACTTTACTACAGTGCCAAGGAATGAGAATTTAATAAGCTAGGTAAGCAAAATTATTTTTAGTAGTTAAAAAAGGGAAATGGATAGATTGTAAGCGCCTTAACTCCCTTATTTTTGAGGGGGTAGGGGATGTAGAGCTACTCTACGAGAAGCTGCTGCGCGTCTAGTGCTCTTCTCGCAGAGTGGGCGATCAGTTTCTGACAGGCCGGTGCTACAAGAGCATGAGTGATTTATTGGATTGCCAGAGCCTGGCGTAATCGAGTCTGGTCTTCGGTGCTAACACTAAACCGGCCTTTTTCGACATCTCGAATCCAGCTCTGGCTTTTGCCCAGGCGCTCGGCCAGGGCACGTTGGCTGAAGTTGTGCTGCTGACGGGCCGCTTTGATCGTGCTAGCGGAGAGTTGTTCTGACTGAGTTGCTTTAGATTGAGAACGGCGGCGGCGTTTAGAGGTGCGGTGACGGACGGTATGCTGCCATTGCTCCGATAGCTCAAACCCCACGAGTCGGGCATTGAGCAGGCGCTGCCACTTATCTCGAGGGGCACTGTCGGTTAAGCTCTGGGCCTGGTTAGCATCGTCAATCCAAAATTCGAGGGCATCATCCACATCATCAGGAATGTCGGCTGCCTTGGACCATAGGGGCTGAATATCAACGGGATAAGTCTCTGGATCAAACAGGGGTTTGAGACCGTAGTAGTAAATCGTCTCCAAGTCGCTCTCAAAGGTCTTGAGCAGACGCTTATGGGCTCCCCTCACAGTGGTCACATTCTTTAATCGCGCTTCGCCATAGGCAATGCGCAATAGGGTCCGCACGGTCAGTCGGTGGTCGCCCCCCAGCCGCAGCTTAAACAAAAGCCACAGCAGCAGGCGAATCGCCCCTTCATGCTGTTGCCAATTGCTCATCACCTCTGTAATCAGCGATTGGGGCAAGGTGCTGTACTGGTAAAAAGCGGTTTGGTGGCGATAGTCTTGTTTATTGAGAAAGTGTTTTGCCCAAATACCCGCTTTGATCGTAAAACCGAGACCAATCAGATGGCGATAGCCCTGGGCATCTTCCTCAAAATAGTATTCGGTATTGAGCAGATGCCAGACAGGGTGTTCTGCAAGGGAGAAGGCTTTGACTCTACCCTGGCGGGGCCAGTCGAGGGCAACGAGAAGCTGGCAAGACTGATGCACCCAATCTTTGATCAGGGTGAGTTTGGCTAGCTTGGACAGATCTTTACGCTTATCAAGGCCCAAGTATTGCTCAATGTGCTGGTCATTCAGCACAAAGGATTTTTCCCATGGGCTGTCGACGGTGGTGGCATGGGCGGCAAAAATCAGATGGACACAGGTGGCGCGAATGTCGAATTGATCAATCGCGGTGGTCGCTGCTTTCTCCCTCATCGGCACCGGTAGGTCGCTTTCGGGGTCTGCCGCCAGTCGAAATCGCATTTCTCCTCGACCCCGATGCACGGGGCGGCGATAGCAGAGTCGGTCATCACTATCTGTCTGCCAGGGCAGATGCTGGCGCTGGGCTAAAACATTGCAGGCTTCCCAAACGACCATAGAGGACGCAAAAGAGGTCGTTTTGCCATTGAGAAAAATAGCCGGAATCGCCGGGGGGAGGAGAGTGCTTTTGCACCGCCCCTTTTTAGGCTGGAGGGGGGTGAGCGAGCCCACGCTACAGGAGGCTACACAGCGGGGAATCTCTACATCTGGGCACCCGTCGCAAAGGGTCGGATCGATCCAATAGCCCTCTCGCTCAGCTTCAGGCTTGATGGCTCCATTTGGACATTCGGGCTGACAGCTGTCACAGAGAATGCAGTTGTCCTTAATGGTATAAGCCATAAACAAAACTTACCGGCTGGCAGGCTAATAATTTTCTATTGATTTGATTGTGAAAATCCAATCGCTAAGTTGCCCTTCCTGCTTTGCCGAATGGATACCCAAACAGCCAAAAAGGTGTCAAGAGCGATTTATAAACAGTGAATAATTGAGTCAATTAAATCCATTGAGTCAATTAAATCCATTGAATAATGGAATTCATTAAATAATGGAATCTACTGAATCAATTAGACTCATTGAATAGTTGATTTAATTGATTCAATTAAGTCCATTGAGTTAATGAAATCAAAAGCGGGCAATCATCATTTACGGGGCAGCGATTTCAGATCCTTGCTGCGACTTCACCCTATTAGGGATAACAATTTCAACCTCGGGGATTCTATGTCACTCGATACGGTTTAATTATTTTTTTAGTAATCGTCTGGGAGATGTTTGAAGTGAACTTTTGAGATCGGATTTTGGTTGTCTGAATCACGATTTTCTGCGAGAAAACAGCTCATATTGCCTCTACTAATATTGTTCATTGAGAAAAACTTTAGATGGCTGTTCGAGCTTAGAGATTTCTCAATCGTCAAGATGTTTTATGTGAACTTTTAGGCTCGGATTTTTGTTGTCTAAATTACGATTTTTGTGCAAATCGATTGATGGTATCCCAATCATTCTCTCTAAAACAGAAAAAATTAGAACAAAATAGACTTATCTAGCTAATTTTTTGTATCGTTTAAGTGGCTTCTCAAGAGATCGGGCGTAGAACGGCGTAGAACAGTGTTTTTCTGTTTGTTTTCTTTACTCAATTAAAGTTAGCTGGGAGCGAGGAGTGAGTCAGGATTGGATAGTCACAGAAGACGGGCAGTGCAATCTATGCCCCACCCCCCGAGAATGGGATTTGCTTGAAACCCCTTACCGTTTTCATCGGTTTTTGACAGAGGTGGAAGACGGTCTCAAGCAGGCGACGACTGACCATCAGTGTGAGTGTCTGCCCACCCTCCGTCGGCTGGTTCGCAAACTTGTGGTTAACTCCTACTGGTTGCAAACTCAGCGCCCTGAGCCGGACCTGGCTATGGAAACGGCTATTCTCAATCTCTACGATGAAATTGGCTATCCTTTAACGGTTCAGATCGAGACCCTGGTGCCAGGGGCCGTGTCGTCGGTGCATAGTCATGGTACCTGGGGCGTGGTCGCAATCTTGCAGGGTCAAGAGAAAAATACCCTATGGCGACGGGTGCCTGAGCCAGCGTTGCCGGACAAAATTATCTGTGTCGCAGAGCAGACCCTGAGCTACGGCGATATCATTAGCTTTGTTCCAGCCTCAATTCACCGCGTACAAGCGCTCGGAGAAAAACCGTTAGTGACTTTTAATCTCTACGGAGAGACTGAGCGCAAACAGCGATTTGAGTTTGATCCGATCACCCATCAAGCCAAGCACTACTAAATCTAATCGGGACTTCATGCATGACCCTAATCCGTTTTTTGAACTCCCCTACGAGTCACCGCTGGCCGCCCTAGGCGATGATTTTTATGATTGCGTGCGACCGGCAACCTTTCCGCAATCGCTGCTCCGATTTCGCAATAACGATTTGCTGCCTCTGCTGGGCCTAGCCCCTAAGGCTATCACCGATCGGCACTTCACTGAAGCCTTTGGTCAATTTAAAGGACAGCAGCTTGGGGGGCAACCGGAGAAACCATCGCAGAGACAACTAGAGAAACAACCGCAGAGACCGCCGAAGCAATCGCCGTCAGGATTGGCGTTGCGCTACCACGGTTATCAGTTTGGCCAGTACAATCCTTATCTGGGGGATGGCCGCGGCTTTCTCTATGGTCAGGTGCGCGCTGTGACCGGGCAGCTTTTAGATTTAGGCACAAAAGGCTCCGGGCAAACGCCCCATTCCCAGGGACGAGATGGACGCATGTCTCTGCTGGGGGGTGCCCGAGAAGTCTTGGCCGCAGAAGCTTTGCATAGGCTGGGCATACCCACCTGTCGAGTGCTCAGTTTGATCGAAACTGGAGAAGCTCTAGAAAGAGCGGATGAGCCTGCCCGTGCAGCGGTGATGGTGCGTCTCAGCCGATCTCATATTCGATTTGGCAGCTTTGAACGGCTGGATTATTTTGATCGCCCCGATTTGATTCGGCAGCTGCTCGATTATGTGATTTGGCACTACTATGGTCACCTCTGGTCGTCTGCCGATCGAGACATGCGGTTTTATGCTGAGCTGGTGCAGCGAACCGCCGAGTTGGTCGCTCAGTGGATGGCGGCGGGGTTTTGTCATGGTGTGCTTAACACTGACAACATGTCTATTGTGGGGGAGGGGTTTGACTATGGTCCCTATGCTTTTATTGACACCTATAGCCCCTACTTTACAGCGGCTTCCTTTGATCGCTGGGGGCGGTATAGCTATCGCAATCAGCCCAGCATCTGTCGTTGGAATCTGGAGATGTTGCAACGCCCCCTGGCGCGGGTGATGCCGAAAGAACCCATGGAGGGGGCGTTGGGATTGTTTACTGAGCAGTACGATCGGGCTTATCATCAAGCCATGCTCTATAAACTAGGATTTGCCTCTCTCCCACCTGAGGATGCTGATGCATTGACTCACCTCACTCTGGAGGTGTTGTTTATGACCCAAATTGGCTATCATCGATTTTTTCAAGAATTGCAGCGGCAGTTTTCTGCCTTGTGGCGGGAAGACCCTACCGCCGTGTTGAGTGATCTGAGTTTTTTGGAGTCTGCTGAGCAGGCCCTCGCCCTTAAGCCCTGGCAGGTTCTTTATCATCGACTCTTGCAACAGCAGCCAGAGACGGAGATGGCGGCGATTTGTCAACGCCTAAAGCGATATAACCCAGCGACGGTCCTGTCACAGGGTGCGATCGCATCGGTGTGGGCTGCCATTGAGCAAGCAGATGACTGGCAGGCCTTCTCTGATTTAATCAGTAAACTTCATGACCTTGAGCTGCCAACCGGCTCTTCTCGGGCCAGCCAGGGCGTGTGATAGGTTTGTAGGGTTTTCATGTACTGCACCCGTTCAAAGGCGCTGGGGGCAGGACAGTTAAGCTGGCTCATGGTGCCCTGGAGCTGAGAAACGGAGGCGTACTCGTGCTCACTCAGCCAGGTGGTGAGATCTTGCTCAAGCCGACGCAAATAGGAAATGCCATGTCTGAGCAGGGCGCTGACCAGCAGGGTGACATTGGCCCCGGCCATCAACAATCGCACCACATCTTCTGCCTTGTGGATGCCGCTGGTGGCCGCCAGATCGGCGTTGATGCGACCGTGGAGCAGGGCAATCCAGTGCATCGGTAGCCGCAGCTCCTGGGGAGAACTTAGCAACAGATTGGGCCGAACGTCCAGGGCTTCGATATCAAGATCAGGCTGATAGAACCGATTAAACAGCACCAGCCCACTGGCCCCGGCTTCGGTTAAACGCTTAGCCATATTGGCGGTACTGCTAAAGAAGGGACTGAGTTTGACCGCGATCGGGAGATTCACTTCCGCTTTAACCCAGCGGACGATTTCCAGATATTCTTCTTCTACCATGGCCCCAGAACAGTTTAAATCGGTGGGAATCGAGTAAATATTGAGTTCGAGGGCATCGGCCCCGGCCTGCTCGATGCTCTGGGCGTAGTCCATCCACCCCCCTTTGGAACAGCCGTTAAGGCTGGCAATAATCGGGATAGCCAACTGCTCCTTGGCTTGACGAATATGCTCCAGATACTGGTCGGTTTCCACCTGAAAGATGTCGGGCTCGGGAAAGTAGGTGAGGGATTCGGCAAAGCTGTGGGTGCCATACTCAAGGTGGTGATGCAGCTCTAAGGTATCCTGGTGGATTTGTTCTTCAAAGATGGAATGCAGAACAATCGCCGCTGCGCCAGCGTCTTCTAAGCGTTTTAAGGTATCTAACTCTTCGCTCAGGGGAGCCGCCGCCCCAACCACCAGGGGCGATCGCAAATTGAGTCCCAGGTAGGTAGTCGTTAAGTCCATAGGAAACCTCTAGGTTATGGGGTTGGGGTGGGCCGAGCGGCCAAATATTGGTACATCTGCCAGCGGGTGTTGACATCGGCCTGGGCTTCTTTGAGCAGCTGTTTAGCTGCCGCCGGGTTGCTGCGGGCCAGCATCTTAAAGCGATTTTCGCTGTACATGGCGGCTTCTACCGGCAGTCTGGGCGTGCGAGAATCTAGCATTAACGGAATCTCGCCCTGGTCTGTGCGCCGGGGGTCGTAGCGGTACAGCAGCCAGCGACCCGAGTCCACCGCTGCTTTTTGCTGCTGCATGCCCTTTTGCATATCAATGCCGTGGGCAATACAGTGGGAGTAGGCGATGATTAAGGCGGGCCCGTCATAGGCCTCGGCCTCTAAAAAGGCCCGCAGGGTATGCTCATCCCGAGCCCCCATGGCGACGCTGGCCACATAGACGTTGCCGTAGGTCATGGCCATCAGACCCAGGTCTTTTTTCGGGGCGGGTTTACCCCCGGCGGCAAACTTTGCCACCGCCGCCCTGGGGGTAGATTTAGACATCTGGCCCCCCGTATTGGAGTACACCTCGGTATCTAACACCAGGATATTGACGTTGCGCCCGCTGGCCATCACGTGGTCAAGACCGCCGTAGCCAATGTCGTAGGCCCAGCCGTCTCCCCCGATCAGCCACACGCTTTTTTTCGCTAGATAGTCCGTCAGGGACTGGAGACTCTGGATTTGCTGGCGCAAATCAGCGGGTAAATCTGGTGTTTCTAACCACTGCGAGAGCTGCTGTTTGAGGTCAGCCACCCGCTGGCGCTGTTCAACAATATCGGCCTCGTCGGTTTGGGACGCGTTGATCAGGGCATTGACTAAATCGCCGGGGAGCGGCGACGGCAGCGACGGGTCGGCCAGGGCCTGAAGCAGACTCACTGCTTGGTCAATGTGCTGATCGAGGGCAATGCGAAAACCCAGTCCAAACTCGGCATTGTCCTCAAATAGAGAATTGGCCCAGGCCGGTCCCCGACCCTCAGCATTTTTGCTCCAGGGCGTGGTGGGCAGGTTGCCGCCATAGATCGATGAACAACCAGTGGCATTGGCCACTAACATGCGATCGCCAAACAGCTGGGTGGCCAACTTGATATAGGGGGTTTCCCCGCAGGCAGCACAGGCCCCCGAAAATTCAAATAGCGGCTCCTGCATCTGCTGCTGACCAATCTTATGGAGATTGAGCGCTAGCCGATCGGGGTTGGGCAGGTTGAGGAAATAGTCCCAGTTCTTCCGTTCTTGGTCTCGCAGCGGCAGCTGGGGCTCCATGTTGATTGCTTTGAGACGGGGCTCAAGTTTGTTTTTAGCGGGGCACACATCCACGCAGAGGGCACATCCCGTACAGTCTTCTGCCGCGACCTGAATCGTAAACTTGAGATCTTGCCAGGTGCGATCGCGCGCATCGGTACTTTTGAAGCTGGCGGGCGCAGTTTCTAGCTGGTCTGGGCTGTAAACCTTCGCGCGAATCACCCCGTGGGGACACACCATCACACATTTGCCACATTGTACGCAGACATCCGTATCCCACACTGGAATCTCCGCGGCCACATTGCGTTTTTCCCAGTGGGTTGTCCCGGTGGGGTAGGTGCCATCGCAGGGCAGGGCGCTGACGGGGAGATCATCCCCGTGACGGGCCATCATGGTGCCCAAGACATCGCGCACAAAGGCTGGCGCTGCCGCCGGAACGGGGCTACCGGCGACTACTGCCGCGCTAGCCCCCACCCGTGCCAGCTCACCCATTGGCACTGCGTGGAGATGGGTGAGGGCCTGGTCAACGGCATTGAGATTCATCTCTACCACGGCTTTACCTTTTTTGCTGTAGGTTTTCTCAATGGCGCGCTTAATCTGGGCAATGGCCTCGGACTGGGGCAGCACGTTGGCCAGGGCAAAGAAACACACCTGCATAACGGTGTTGATGCGGCCTTTCATGCCTGCCTCCCGAGCCACCTGGGAAGCATCAATGCAGTAGGGTCGCAGATTTTTTTGTTGAATAATGGTCTGCAAAGGGGCCGGTAGCCGCTGCCAGGTTTCCTCGGGGCTAAACGGACTGTTCAATAAAACCGTTGCTCCGATTTTCGCGGCGCTAAGAATTTCGTACTTGTCGACAAATTCCCACTGGTGACAGGCGACAAAGTTGGCCTGCTGCACCAGGTAGGTAGCGCGGATCGGCTCGGGCCCAAACCGCAGGTGAGACACCGTCACTGAGCCAGACTTCTTGGAGTCGTAAACAAAATAGCCCTGGGCGTAGTTGGCGGTTTCTTCGCCAATGATTTTGATCGAGTTTTTGTTGGCCCCCACCGTCCCATCCGAGCCGAGACCGTAAAAGATAGCCCGGACAACCGCATCGGGCTCAATGGTAAACTCAGGGTCAACCGTCAAAGAGGTGTGGGAAACATCATCCACAATGCCGACGGTGAAGTGATTTTTGGGTTTGGCCTGGGTCAGGTTGTCAAACACTGCCTTGATCATGGCCGGGGTAAACTCCTTGGAGGAGAGACCGTAGCGACCGCCCACCACTCGAATGTCTCGTCGCTCCTGCTCCACCAGGGTGTTGATCACATCCTGATAGAGGGGGTCGCCTAAACTACCGGGCTCTTTAGTGCGGTCTAGCACGGCCAGCGTCTGGATCGATGGGGGCAGCGCCGCCATCAGGGCCTCTGGGCTCCAGGGTCGATACAGCCGCACTTTCACCACCCCGACTTTTTCGCCCTGGGCCACCAGATAGTCCACGGTTTCGTGGACAGTCTCACAGCCGGAGCCCATCAGCACCAACACCCGCTCCGCCTGGGGATGGCCATGATAGTCAAAGAGTTTGTAGGCACGTCCGGTGAGCTGGGCAAAGTCATCCATAGCGGCCTGCACCTTACCTGGGCACTGGCTATAGAAAGGATTCACCGTTTCCCGCGCCTGGAAAAACACATCGGGGTTTTGGGCCGTCCCCCGGAGCACGGGCCGATCGGGGGTGAGGGCACGCTGGCGATGGGCTAAAATGGCCGACGCGTCGACCAGCGATCGCAAGTCCCCATCGTCAATCAGCTCAATCTTTTGGACCTCATGGGAGGTGCGAAAGCCATCAAAAAAGTGGAGAAATGGAATGCGGGTGTCAAAGGTGGCCCGGGTTGCGATCGCGGCCATATCTTGAGCCTCCTGCACCGACGCCGAACACAGCAGCGCACAGCCCGTGGTGCGCGCGGCCATCACATCGCTGTGGTCCCCAAAGATTGAGAGAGCCTGGGCCGCCACCGACCGGGCCGCAATGTGGATGGCCGTGGGGGTAA
>JBCDDJ010000039.1:0-24822 GCA_039180385.1 Cyanobacteria bacterium P01_G01_bin.38
CCAACCGGTTGAGGTGCTCGATCAGCACCAGCGCCGGTGCATCACGCATGTCATCGGTATCCGGCTTAAAGGTGAGCCCTAACAGGCCCACCGTCTTACCCTTCAGGATCTTGAGCACCTGCTGAAGTTTCTCAAGCGACAGCAGACGCTGGCGGGTGTTGACGTTGATGGTGGCCTTGAGGAGCTCAGCCTCATAGCCATAGTCGTCGGCAGTGTGCACCAGCGCTGAGACATCTTTAGGGAAGCAAGAGCCACCCCAGCCAATCCCGGCCTGGAGAAACTTATTGCCAATCCGAGAATCAAGGCCGATGCCCTGGGCTACCTGGGTGACATCGGCACCGACGCGATCGCAAATGTTAGCGACTTCGTTGATAAAGCTGATTTTCGTTGCCAGGAATGCATTGGACGCATACTTAACCATCTCAGCCGAGCTCAGATCGGTTACCAAGACCGGCACCGGGGGCAAAGAGGCATCCTCAGAAAACTGACGCTCCACGATGGGCTCATAAAGCTCTTTCATCATGGCAATCGCTTTGTCATTGTTGCTGCCCAGCACAATCCGATCGGGGTTAAAGGTGTCATATACCGCTGACCCTTCTCGCAAAAACTCGGGGTTGCTGACCACATCAAACTGAGCCTCGGGTCCGGTTGCCGCGGCTGGTGCGCCAGCCGTAACCGGCACCCGCTGACGCTCGGCAATGCCATCCAGCACAATCATCCGGACCCAGTCCCCTGAGCCGATGGGCACCGTAGACTTGTTAACAATGACCTTGTAACCACCATTCAGGTTTTCACCGATCCCCCGAGCCACTGCCTCCACGTAGCGAGTATCGCTTTCGCCAGTGGGCAGAGGCGGTGTCCCGACCGCAATAAACAAAATATCGCCGTGGTTGACGCCAGCCCCGAGGTCAGTAGTAAACGTAAGTTTCCCTGACTCCATAGAAGACTTCATCAACTCAGACAGCCCCGGCTCATAGATGGGGGACTGACCTGACTGCATCAATTTGACCTTCTCAGCATTGTTATCAACGCAGATCACATCATGGCCAATATGGGACAGGCAAACGCCCGTCACTAAGCCCACATAACCTGTCCCGATTACACAAACACGCATTGAAATAACTCCCTGTTAGAATAACGCCCTGATTCGTAGGGCAACTGTAAAAAGTTCAGTTAGAAAAACTGTGGTTAGAAAATCAACGGTTAGATCAGGTCTAACCCAAGGGCGATCGCCTGACGCTTAGTCTTTTGCGATCGCAGCCGGTACGGCCAGCTTACCCTCTGCCTCTAGCCGCTCTCGGAAATACGCAACGGTCAGCGCCAGCCCTTCTTTGAGAGGCACTGTCGGCTCCCAACCCAAAAACTGCTTTGCCTTGGTAATATCGGGCTGACGACGACGCGGATCATCCTGGGGCAAAGGCTCGTATTTTACGGGCACATCTGGGTTGACCATATTTTGGATCGTCTGCGCCAGCTGTAAAATCGTGTATTCACCCGGGTTACCCAGATTGATCGGACCGACATGGTCACTATTCATCAACCGAATAAACCCTTCTACCAGGTCATCGACATAGCAAAAGCTGCGGGTTTGAGAACCGTCGCCATACACCGTCAGCGGTCTACCCTGTAGCGCCTGCACGACAAAATTGCTGACCACTCGACCGTCATTTTCTAACATGCGAGGGCCATAGGTGTTAAAAATCCGAGCCACGCGAATCTCCACATCATTTTGTCGATGGTAGTCAAACGCCAGGGTCTCGGCCACCCGCTTACCCTCGTCATAGCAGCTACGAATCCCAATCGTATTCACATTGCCGCGATACTCCTCGGGCTGAGGATGCACCTCGGGATCGCCGTAGACTTCTGAGGTCGAGGCCAAAAAGAACCGCGCTTTGACCCGCTTGGCTAACCCCAACATATTCAGCGTACCCATCACATTGGTCTTGATGGTCTTAACCGGGTTGTACTGATAATGCACCGGAGACGCAGGGCAGGCCAGATGATAAATCTGATCGGCCTCCAGCCGAATCGGCTCAGTAATATCGTGGCGGATCAGCTCAAAGTAAGGATGATTGAGCCACTTTAATAGGTTACGTTTATGTCCGGTGTAAAAGTTATCCAGGCAGATGACTTCATGGTTGGCCTCCATCAATCGATCGATCAGATGAGAGCCGATGAAACCAGCACCGCCCGTGACTAGAATTCTCATAATTTTGCAATTAATTGAACTGTTTGCAATAAACACAGAAGGACTTTTCCTAACCTGTCAGCAAACCTGGACCATGACCCGGCATGTTTAACCTGACAGGTTGCTCAAACCAGACACAGCCATAATCGGCCTAAGTCTGCCCAGAGCCTGGAAGAAACCTAAGATGTCGAATAGCGTTACGAGTAGATTGTGCCCACCCAGTGGTGAGCTTTCCCTAAACTCGGCAGACCGATTGTGAGAAATGCTTACACACTAGGCTGTCAGCAATTTAACAAAATTTTCCAATATGTCGCTCGTCGTCCAGGGCGATTCACTAAAACTTCAATGGTTTCTGAAGTAAGCAGGGGGAACTATCTGTCTAAGGCGATAGCTTTAGAACGGCCATAAAGGCCTCTTGGGGGACATCCACAGTACCAATTGCCTTGAGGCGTTTTTTACCCTTGGCTTGTTTTTGTAGCAGCTTTTTCTTACGAGAAATATCGCCGCCGTAGCATTTTGCTAAAACGTCTTTACGCAGAGCCGGGATGCTGGCACTGGCAACCACTCGGCTACCAATAGAGGCCTGCACGGGGATTTTGAACTGATGTCGCGGAATCAGCTCCTTAAGCTTTTCGGCGAGGGCCTTGCCAACATAATAGGCTTTATCACGGTGAACAATCGCCGCTAGCGGATCAACCTTATCGCCATTGATCAAGATATCAAGTTTCACAAGCGGATTTTCGCGATAGCCAATCAGCTGATACTCCATGCTGGCGTAGCCGCGCGATCGCGACTTCATCTGATCAAAGAAATCAGTCACCACCTCTGCCAGCGGTATTTCGTACACTAACGTGGTGCGGCCCGGGGTCAAATACTTCATATCTTTAAAGTCGCCCCGGCGAGTTTGACACAGCTCCATCAGCGCCCCGACAAACTCCTCCGGGGTCAAAATCTCTACTTTGACGTAAGGCTCCTCGATTTTGTCACGGGCCTGTGGGTCAGGCAGTTCACAGGGGTTGTCTACCATCAGCACCTCTCCCTGGAGCGTGGTGACCTTGTAAATCACCGAGGGCGCAGTGGTGATCAAGTCCAGATTATATTCCCGCTCTAACCGCTCTTGCACAATCTCCATGTGCAAGAGCCCCAAAAACCCGCAGCGAAACCCAAACCCCATGGCACTTGAGGTTTCTGGCTCATACTTGAGGGCCGCATCGTTGAGGCGGAGCTTGTCTAGGGCTTCGCGCAAATCTTTGTACTGCTCGGAATCGGTGGGAAACAAGCCGCAAAACACCATCGGTGTGGCCTCGACATACCCTGGCAAGGGCTCAGGGGCCGACTGTTTAACCAAGGTGATGGTGTCCCCGACACGGGCGTCTTCTACTGCTTTGATTGAGGCAGCCAAATAGCCCACTTCCCCAGCGTGTAGTGCCTCAACCGGCACCTGATTGGGCGACAACACCCCAATTTCATCGATTTCGTATTCCTGCTTTGATGCCATCAAGCGAATGCGATCGCGACGGCGTAAAGTGCCATCCATCAACCGAAAATAAACAATCACCCCGCGATAGCTATCGTAGTAGCTATCAAAAATTAGGGCCCGCAAAGGTTTCTCAGTCGTATCTTGCGGCGGCGGAATCAAAAAAACCAACGCCTCTAGAATCTCATCAATCCCGAGACCCTCTTTGGCCGACGCCAGGATCGCATTGCTACAGTCAAGTCCGACAATGTCTTCAATTTCTTGCTTGACCCGATCGGGATCTGCCCCCGGCAAATCTACCTTGTTTAAGACCGGAATAATTTCTAAATCGTGCTCCAGCGCCAAATACACGTTAGCCAGGGTCTGCGCCTCAACCCCCTGGGACGCATCGACCACCAGTAACGCCCCCTCGCACGCCGCCAGAGAGCGCGACACCTCATAGGAAAAGTCGACGTGCCCTGGCGTATCAATCAGATTAAGCACATAGTCTTGACCATCTTGGGCTTGATAGTCCATGCGGGCAGCCTGCAACTTAATCGTAATACCGCGCTCCCGCTCAATATCCATTGAGTCCAGAAACTGCTCCTTCATATCCCGAGCACTGACTGTGCCTGTTTGCTGTAGCAACCGATCAGCCAAGGTAGACTTCCCATGGTCAATATGGGCAATGATTGAAAAATTTCGGATGCGTGAAACAGAGACATCGGTCATAGGAAATGAGGATAGAACTCGTAATTTTGTTGAGAAAAGTTAAAACATCGCTTAATTTATTTTAATGCTTTGCCTTACCATCCGGGATGTCTTTATGAGGCTTTACAGATCAAGCCTTTGTGTCAGAGGGTTGACAGAAATTAGCTGACAGATTGTAAACCCTGGGGCTAAACGACTGATAAGAGCAGCGTACACTCATGTATAACGTTGGCCACTTCGCTTAGGCCACCGAGTACAGTTATCCCAGTGCTCCATTAGCGCTACGTGGCTCGCAATCGATTCCTAACTGGACGGGCGACTGCTATAAATGCTGATGACCTATGCCGACGGATACCCAAGCCTTAGACTAACTTTTTTATGGTGCTAGAGAACTGACCATGACCAGCCTGCCTGACGCCCCCGACGATGCTGACAAAACCAACGCCCCAGCCCCCGACAAGGTTGAAGTCTCTGTACGGTTAGACACCGACCTGATGGCGCAAGTCAGTCGGTTGACAACCGATCCCAGTCGAGTCATCGAAGTTGCCCTGCGACAGTGGTTACGCACGGGTAGTCGACGAACAGAAGACGATTTATCAAGACCTTTGAATCTGAATCCTCCGGTTCCACCCAAGGGGGAATGGAATGATTAATTTAACGAATTGAACCCATAATTTGTAAACATTGAGTGAATTTTGACCTTCAAGAAGGGCATGCATATATAGACTGGCCCATACCCTTCTCGAGAGTTCAGCGTTAGCGCTAAAGTTGATGAGAGGGTCACTCAAGCGGGTCATTCAAAGCCCCTACCTCTGGTTGCGCGCATTGGGTAGCAATTTGCTACAACCAGCTGTCAGGCTACGTTGACCACCCCTGCTTCATCCATGCCAAGCCAACTGTTCCAGTCACTCGAATCTTGCAACATGCCTTGGTCTGCTAGTTCTTTCTCATCCTCTGACTCATCGAGCCCCGCCTCAGATCTGGCCGCTATTGATGAGCTTAATCTGGCGATGACCCAAGCTAGCAATCCTGCCGATCGTAGTGCCATTGATGCCCCCTCAGAGACCGAACCTTTACAGGTTATTCACGACGTCAGCGGCCAAATTTTATCGCTGCAATGGCCCCAGGCTAGCCAGAATACCTTAGATATCAGCGCCTGTGTCGGGCAGCCCGTTGAGGTTTTATTTGGGCCGGTTGCAGTCGGTCCGTATCTAGAGCGCGTCCATCGTGTGTTAGAAACTCAGCAGCCAGAGCGATTTCAATGCGTCGTGCGCTGCGGCTATCACCCCATGAGTTTTGATTTTGTATTGCAGCCTATTCGGGTTAATGAGGGTGCCTCCCACCATGTATTGGGCGTAGGCCATCGCTTAAAAACCACCTATCCCCTCCACCTGCCGCTTCATAACGAGCTAGCCACTAAATCTGTAGACGATATCGTCCATTACCACGCACTGCTGACCCACATTGCCTCAAATATTCGTAAAACCCTTAATCTTGAGACGATCTGGCAACAAACCGTAGACGGCCTGGGCTCCCTGCTAAATTTACACCGCTGCCTGGTCTGTGATTATTCCCAAGAGATGCAAACCCTTAAGGTCGTCGCTGAGTATCACCGCAGCGATCTGCATCCCTGCTTAGGTAAAACCTTTGAGCTGTCTAAAAAGCCTGATTTTCGTGAAACCATCGAAACGCTGAAGCCGGTGGTCTCTGATTTTGCCTGGGGCGAAGCTCATCAACCCTACAGCGTTTTGACCATGGCGACTTGCTATCAGTCAGAGCCCAACAGCGTTTTATTGTTACAGCAGTCACCGGGGCGCTCCTGGCACCCCTTAGAAATTGAGCTGATTAACGAACTCACCGATCAGGTGGGCACAGCCATTGCCCATGCAAAGTTATTTGGAGCCAGTCAAAACCTCACCACAGAACTTACACAGGCCTACGAAAAGCTACTAGACAAAAACGACGAACTCGAAGAAGCCCGACGCCAGGCCGAAGAAGCCTCTCGTCTCAAAAGTGAGTTTCTGGCCAATACCTCCCATGAGTTGCGTACCCCGCTCAACGGCATGATTGGCTTTTTGAAACTAGTGCTCGACGGCATGGCCGACGACCCCGAAGAGCAACGAGAATTTTTGCAAGAATCCCACAAATCAGCCTTACATCTGCTGGATTTGATCAACGATGTCCTGGACATTGCCAAAATCGAAGCCGGAAAGATGGAAATCGATTTTAGCGCTGTAAGTCTGCGGGATTTATTTGATCATGTCGAAAATTTTGCCCATCCCCAGGCAGAGCAAAAGGGTCTATATTTTAAGCTATCGCTGCCCCAGACCCTCGACGAGATTAAACTCTATTGCAACTACCAGCGACTGCTTCAGGTCTTGCTCAATCTGGTGGGCAACGCCATTAAATTTACCCCTGAGGGCGGCATTAGCATCACCGCCGAGATCAAATCCCAACCTGTTGAGTTTGACCACAAGCCCTGGCCAGGCTTTGTAAAAATCAGCGTCGCAGATACGGGCATCGGGGTCTCCCTGGAAAAGCAGGATCGTCTTTTTCAAACCTTTAGTCAGGTCGATGGCGAACGCACTCGTCAGTATGGCGGCACTGGCCTAGGTCTCGCTATCTCTCAGCGCCTGATCGAAGCCATGGGCGGAAAAGTGCAGTTCATTAGCATGGGCGAAGGCCTGGGCTCAACGGTCACCTTCACAGCGCTGCTGTACCAAGAGCCTGTGATGATTGCGGATGGAAATTAGTCGTCTGCCAATGTTTAAGATTCAGGTTTGGTGGGTGAGTGCGCTGGCGCTGGTGAGTGCGCTGGTGAATGAGTGAGTTCCCTAATTCCTTGAATCACTTCTACCACCCTCACCCCACCTAACCAAAATTTAAGCTCAATGCAGAACTAGTTAATATACCGAGAACGCTGATCTTGAGCTTGCTGAAGCATATCGGCCATGACCACCCAGTCTTCGGACTGAATCGACTCAATATAAGCATCAAGCTGCTGGCGATAGGCTAGCAAGGACTTCAGCAGGGCCGGTCGATTGTATTGGGCCATCATCAGACCCAGCTCTGGGTTACCGCCGCCGACGCGGCTGGTGTCGCGAAACCCTGAACTCGCCAGTTGCTGGGCCAGGGTCTGAATGGCGCACTCAGGTTCGCTCAGGCACGCTTGAATCAGAATGGCGCTGACCATCACTGGCAAATGGGAAATCCAGGCAACGGCCTGGTCGTGATTTTCGGGGCTGGCGGAGTAGAGATGGGAGCCTAACTGCTGGGCGATGTCCCTAACCTGTGCGATCGCACCCTCATTCGTCGTTGCGATTGGCGTCAGCACGTAGGGCCGACCCACAAACAAATTGGCCTCAGCCGCCTCAATTCCAGCCTCAGCCTTACCGCTCATGGGATGTCCCCCCACAAAATGAGGCCACAGTCGCGTCGCTGCGGCCACAATAGACGCTTTTACAGAACCCACATCGGTGATCACCGTTGCAGCGGGGAGCACCGCCGCCAGCTTCGCCACCATTGGCTCAATGGCAGCAATGGGCGTACACACAAACACCAAATCGGTCTGGGCCAACCCAGCCAGATCCACACCAGCAGCATCAACAACGCCCCTGGTCTGAGCAATCGTACAGGTCTCCTGTCGACGACTCACCCCATAGACCCAATGGCCCAGCCGCCGTAAATCCAGACCTAAACATCCGCCAATTAATCCCAGTCCGACAATGCCGATTTTCATGGTGTCAGATTCTGCCTCGCTTTTAGTAGGGTGGGGTCGCTGCGCTCGGTGAGGTCGCTGCGCTCGGTGAGGTCGCTGCGCTCGGTGCGGGTTACTGTGCGGATGAGTTTATCTTCACCGACTCACCGACTCACCTCCCCACCGACTCACCTTATCCAACCCTATATTTTGGGCACCTTAAAAACCAAGACCGCCCAAATCCACGCTGGATCAATGAGCAAACCTTCTCGCCAAAACATCATAGATGCCCACGGGCTGATTAAACGCTACCAGCAAGGTGAGCGGGACTTTCAGGACGTGGATTTACGGGAAAGCTACTTGTTAGGGGCACAGCTGTCCGGCAGCCTACTGCAAACCGCTAATTTTGCGATCGCAAACCTCAGCAGTGCAGATCTCAGCCACTGCAACCTCAGCCAAGCTAATTTCAACGTAGCTCGCTTAAATACAGCTAATCTCAGCCATAGTCAGCTCTTTCGGGCTAACCTCAACGTGGCCAATTTAATCCGCTCCGTCTTAACCGGGGCCAACCTCACCGAGAGCTCAATGATTCGGGCAGAGGCCATGCGGTGTGAGCTGAGCCAAACCACCTTAAGGCGAGCCAATCTCAGTGAAGCCGATCTCAGAGAGGCCCAAATCCGCTGGAGCGATCTCTCCCTGGCTAATTTAGGCCAGGCCGACCTCCGGGAAAGCAGTTTGATTGGCTCGCGACTCACCCAAGCCAATCTGCAAACAACGAATCTGGCACGGGCCGATCTCCGCAGCACCATTTTGCAAGAGGCCGATTTGAGACATGCACAGCTGCAACGGGCTAATTTGGCTGGCGCAAATTTACAGGGAGCTAACCTGCGCTGGGCCGATCTCTCCGGCGCAAACCTGCAAGAGGCGGATCTCTCCGGCGCTAAGCTCAGCGGCGCAAACCTGACCCAGGCCAATCTCTGTGGGGCTGATTTATCCAATACCAGCTTTATCCATGCTGGACTCAGCTACGCCAACCTGATGTACACCCAATGGAGCCAGAGCAACTTAACCGAAGCCACCCTGACCGGAGCCAGGCTCTATGGCTCAGCTCGATTGAATTTGATTACCCAAGATTTAATCTGCGAGTGGATCGATCTGAGTGAACACGGCGATGGCGGACAAGTTGTTAAATTTAACGACACTGACGAAATCCACCGTTTTTTTAATCGGGCAGAGCCTTCGGTCCAAATGTTAGTAGACGGCCCCTTGTCACTCAATGATCTAGCCACCCTCACCCAGCTCTACACCGCGCTCAGTCAGGACAGAGGCGCGCCTACCCCCAGCTCATCCCCCACCTTGATCACCAATCCGCGTAAGACCCAGGTCACTTTTCGGGTGATGAAAGATAGCCAGCTGTTTGCGATCGCATATTTTGCCACGCTGCCGTTTTTAGCCGGACGCACCCTGCAACGAAATCTGACCATGCTCACCGGGCTCCTACAAACCTTTGACAGCGAGCGGTTAGCAACCCCCTACAAACAGCGCCTAGACCGATTTAGCAACCGCTTGACACAGCTATGCCAAACCTTCCCAAATCAGCCTAACCTGGACAAATCGGCCCGCTTTTTAACGAAACCCTTAGAAATTAACCTGACCAACAGCCGCGGCCAGAAATTAGCCCTTTATCGCTCCCCCGGCTTTGGGGTCCGGCAGCTCCACGACAAAGATACTCGCTGGGCCATGCCTAACTTTGAAGAACTCAGCCCACACCTGAGCTTAGGCAAGCTGATTGAATTTTTGACCGGGGTCACCCTAGACACCCATTCACCTGAGTTGATCGATTAACCTCCTAGAGTGATGTGTCACAATAAAGGGCATTCGAGATTGCTGAGGATTTTCCCAGCTGCGCCCCTAAAGCCAACCGTCAAAGCCAACAGTGATTGAAGCCGAAGTTCACCAGCGACTTAGAGACTTTTTGAGAGCCCAAGGTCACCATCAGTGGCCCCACCATCTGACCATGGCTCGATTGGTGGCGCGTGCCCTGCGGGTAGGCCGCAGCGCGCTGATCCAAACCGGTAGCGCCTCTGCATACTGTGGCTATCATCGCCTCAGCTATCTCATGCCCGCTTTGATCTGGCCGGAGCCTGCTGTCCTGGTGGTTCCCCAAATCTTTCACCAGCGACTGGTCCAGGTTGATATTCCGAACCTGCTCCAGAGTATTCCCACTGTTAAGGCAATTCAGGTGGGCGATCGATGGCCATCCCCCGATTTTCGCGGCCTGCTGATCACCTCCCCCGAAGCCTGGTTGACCGATCGATTACAGCGACAAAACCGATTTCCGCAGGGGATGCCCACTCTGATCGACGGCGCTGATGATTTAGAAACCTGGGTCAGAGCCCAACTCACCTACAGTCTAGGGGCAGCTGAGTGGAACGCCTTGACCCTGGCCTACCCAGCCCAGCAAGCATTTATCCGAGATATGCGGGTCAGGCTGACCCATGCCGTCTTTCAGCACCCGACTAACCCCTATGAATGCTGTCTGATTGATGAACCAGAACAGTCTTTACTCTTAGAACTCTTGGCAACCCTGGCAGAAACCCCCTGGAAAACGGACGCCATGCCAGCCACCTGGCAAAACTTTTGGACACAATTTCAACAGGTTGATCGACTGGCCTGGAGTCAGATCGATCGTAGCCAAGGGCGGTTTACGCTACATTGCGCACCGGTCGAAATCGCCTCTCGTTTAGCCCCCCTGTGGGAGCAGCAACCCATCGTTGTGATCGGCGCTGCAGTGGACGTTGACCCGCAAGCAGCCGTATACCGACAGCAGCTCGGGCTCGGGGATCTCACCTGCATCAAATTTGCGCCTAACCGTCAAGAAGATATCGTGCAGCTATATCTGCCGGATCGTCTACCGCTGCCCAACACAAGCCACTTTAAAGACGCCGCTCTACAAGAAATTCGTCCCTTACTCAGCCTTGAGCAGGATGCCCCTACAGTCATTCTGGTGGGGGACGAACCGCTCAAAGCCCAGTTTGGAGCCATCCTAGCGGCTGAGTTTGGCTCTCGGGTCCAGGTCGAAAAAACCGACATCGCCGCCAACGGCATTTTGGTTGCCAGCTGGCAGTTCTGGCGCACCCATCAGCTCACTGTGCCTGCACCAGGCCTGCTGATTATGACCACTTTGCCCATTCCATCGTTAGAAAATCCGCTGGTGGCCGGGCGCGTCGCCTATCACAAACGTCTCCGCCAGGACTGGTTTCGCCTCTATCTACTGCCTGAGGCAATGCGCGCACTGCAACTTGCGATCGCATCCGTCAGAGCCCACCAGGGCAAAATCGCCCTCCTCGACAATCGCGTTAACCACCGCAGCTATGGCCGTCAAATCTTAGGTGCCCTCAGCCCCACTGCCCGCAGCAATTATTTTGATATCGATTGGTTACCCAGTCGCTTTGATCAAGCGCTGTGATGGCAAGATAAAATGATGGCAAGGCAAAAGCGAATAGAAGAAAACCAGATCAACCTAGACACTAGCCAATCTACACACCAGTCAACTTAGACAAGAGCAATCCCATGGGCGAAGCAAAGCGGCGAAAAGGTCAACTCGGCGAAGATTACGGCAAACCCGAGCAAATCCTGCCATGGATACCGATTACCAAAGCTCAGTCCGCCGCTTTTATGAGCTGGACGACTCGCGGCGCTTGGATAGGCATCGGCTTTATGGTCGTTTTCTGGTTAACGGTTCGATTTATTGGCCCAGCTTTTGGCTGGTGGGAGCTGGCTCAATAAAGTAGCTTAACGCAAGATTTGTACTCTATTGGCCCAAACAGGTGTCAAGTCTGTCCTTTTTGCGTTACAACTTAGGGCAGATTAACAATAAAAATTTAATTTATATTTGTTTTCTCAATTTTTATTCCCCCTTCAACCGGCAGGCATCCGTTACAGGGCGTTTACATCCTCAAGGTGTCTGTTCAGATACTGTTTTTGCCCACAGGCATCAGTAATGTGGGTTGAAGTTTTTAAGTCACCAGGTTTGGAAACATCAAATAAGTTTAACTGCCTGCAAATGATCCCGAAACTTTGGGAACCGTAGGTACTGTTAAACAGCGATTTTTGTTCCGAAAATCGCAAGCTTGACCCGTTTAATTAAAAAAACCTTAAGAAAAGTCTTACAATGTAAACTGATTGCAAGGAGTGTGTTGATGTTTATCCGACTTGCAGAGCAACATCGGCAGTTTGTTCAAGATTTGGTCCTTAATCTTAAGGCCCTGGCTATTGTCTTAGAAAATCGCGGTTATCTAGCCTCGTGCTACACCTGTGGTGGTCAGTTAAACAGTGCATCTTTCATGGTCAGCCTGGGCGACGACCATCTCATCCGATTTTTAGTCTCTGACTACGGGATTACCTGGACCGAGCTTCGCGATGATCGTGAACTCATGAAGTTAGAAGGGGCTGAGGCGATTCATCAGTTGCAGGAGCTTGCAAACTTAGTCAAATATCAGATTAAACCCATTGAGTCACCGCTGTCTCATCAGTCTGTATAGCGCTTGCTCCTATCCAGCAGTTGACTGACAGCAAGTTTTGCTGGCAGTAAGCTTTTAACCACTTCATATCTATCTGCCTTTATGGTAGGAGTTGCCACCATTGAGTTGGGGCCACCGATACATTCACACCCATCAGGTTAAACTTCACCGCGTAATTTAAGGTGCAGGCAACTTAGTGATCTTGCTGTATAGCCTGTCAGAGTTTTGGTATTCCTGACGACACCAGCTAATAAGCTGGTCGTCTTAAGTCCCCCCCAATCTCTGTAGACCCTTGTTTCAAATAATTTTTTCCAGCTGCAACGTAGCGGGTATCTGCTGTTGCGCTGGCTGCTAGGATTGACTGAATGACTTCAAGAGCAAAACTTACGGGGGTCCGATCTCTTTGAGGGCCAAGCTATTCGCAAAAGTGCGTTTACCCAACTGGATACCGACCGTCACCAGATAGCTCTACAAAAACCGGGGGCTTTTAGTGCCGTTGCCCGCCACACCCAGCATTTTTTTAGTTTGCGCACCTGGCGTCATGCTTCATAAAACGCATCGCCGAATCTTAGCGACCTCGCTTATTGGACGTATCCGGAACTTTAATCGTTTTTTCACACTACGCTCGAAAAGATTCAAGTTTTGAGCTGTAGAGTTAGTTTCTAAGCCATTTGGCCCATACTGGGCTTATGGTGATTTAAGAGTCAGGCAACCGAAGTTGTTGTAAGGGTGTACTACGACGCATTTAGCCAATCTTTAAACATTGATTGGCCCTATAGCCACAATCGCCAGAAATCCCCCTATAGGCGCGCCCTAAACTATCTCTGCGAAAGACGCCCGCATATTAAATTCTAATGTTGGACCCCAAAGTTTTAGCTGAATACGATTCAACCCTCTCTAAGCTGGATGAAAAAGCAGCTCAAGAACGCGTCGAACTCTTTCAGAAATTTGTGCGGCTTTACGAGCATAACCCCGATTTTGTTGACGAAATCCTGTCTTTAGAAGGGCCAATGCAACTGACGAGCCGAACTGCAGCCCAGTATGTTCAAGGCGTGGTTACCGCTGATGAGGTTTATCTGGTAAGCAATCTGCCCACGGGACAATCTCAACGCTTTGTGGCCAAAAATGGGACCTGGGCAATGGGCCGAGATCCCCGGCAATCAGATTTAGTCATCCCCGATAAGCGACTATCGCGCTGTCATGCCGCTATTCAATATGGCAAAGACGGCTTTTTGATTTCAGATTTAGAGAGTACCAATGGCACCTACGTCAATGGCGAGCTGGTTCGTCGGGTCTACCCCCTCAAAGACGGCGATCGCATCCGGCTGGGGCGAGTGACTTTTCACTTTTATGCCTGCTACCAGCAGCCGTTGCAGCCTCAAAAGCTCGATACTTCACCCGTCTCAGAGGACGAGGCCTTGAGCCCAAGCTTAGCGGTCATGCAGCCAGTTTCTAAGTTAGTTTGAAGCCGATATAAATCTGTTTTGACTTGCCCCCCACCTCCCCTATTGGCAGGTGGGGGGTCGTTTAGAGGTAACCTAGATGTAACCGTCAGCGCTAATCTTCGTCCATAATCTCCGTCGGCTCCGTTTCACCATCAATGCTCAATGCTTGACGAACCTCTTGTTCGACCTGAGCCGCAAATTCGGGTTTTTCGGCCAGATAGCGAATTGCGTTGTCTCGCCCCTGGCTAATATTATCGCCGTCATAGCTATACCAGGCCCCTTTGCGGACAATGACGCCGGTTTGCTCGGCCAAATCAACGATGCAGCCCAGGGTAGAGATCCCCTGACCAAAGATCACATCAAACTCACCAATACGAAACGGCGGTGCAACTTTATTTTTAGCCACCTTGACCTTGGCTCGAATGCCATACTCTTCGGTGCCTTTTTTCAAGGTTTGGATACGCCGAATATCAAGCCGCACCGAGGCATAGAACTTGAGGGCGTTACCACCAGTGGTGGTTTCTGGGTTGCCGTAGGACACGCCAATTTTTAGCCGCAGCTGGTTGAGGAAAACCACTGTACAGCCTGATTTGCCGATGTTGCCGGTGATTTTACGCAGCGCCTGACTCATCAGACGAGCCTGCAAGCCCACATGGGCATCCCCCATTTCACCTTCGATCTCAGCTCGGGGAACGAGGGCCGCCACTGAGTCAATCACCACAATATCAATGGCGGATGAGCGCACTAGCTGATCGACGATTTCTAAACCGGCTTCCCCAGTATCTGGCTGGGAGACCAGCAAATTCTCAATGTCAACCCCCAGGGCCGCCGCATAGACCGGATCGAGGGCGTGCTCTGCATCGACAAAGGCTGCCACCCCTCCCTGCTTTTGCATCTGCGCGATCGCATGGAGCGCCAGGGTCGTTTTACCCGAACTCTCAGGACCATAGATTTCAATAATGCGGCCTTTGGGTAGGCCTCCCCCCAGGGCTAAATCCAGGGTGAGTGCTCCCGTGGGAATCGTCTCTACGCGCATGCGACCGGCATCGCCTAACCGCATAATGGAGCCCTTACCAAAGTTACGCTCAATCTGGTTGAGCACCATATTCAAGGCTTTTTGACGCTCTGGGTTTTCAGAGGCCGCTTTGGAGGGCGTCGAGGCCTTGGGAGTCGTCGAGGCCTTGGAAGTCGTTGAAGCCTTTGCCTTAGTCGAATTCTTTGCCATGCTTAATCAATCATCTGCACCTATACGCATGTACTATTTATATAGGGTCCATCAGCTGCTGACAAGCGCTTAGCGATATATTTATATTTATGGGACAAGACCTTTCGCTACAAACCACGGCCCTCAGCGTGGCAGGCCTAACAGACTATATCCAACTGCTGCTAGAGGGCGATGAGCGTCTGCATAACATCTGGGTGGTGGGCGAAGTTTCGAGCACCAAGAACCATTCCAGCGGCTGCTTTTTTTCACTCCAGGAACCGGATGGCTCGGCCAGTATCAGCTGTGTTGTGTGGCGCTCTCAGTTAGCAAAACTGACGGCTCCCCCCACGGTAGGTGAGCAGATGGTGGTGCTAGGACAAATTCGCCTGTATCCGAAACGCGGCAGTTATCAACTCACTGTTTGGCAGGTACTGCCGGCGGGCGACGGGCTTAAGGCGCTGCGCTATCGACAACTGCGCCAGCGGCTCGCCGCCGAGGGCCTATTTGATAACGAGCGTAAGCGCACCCTGCCGGTTTACGTGGAGACGATCGCCGTCGTGACCTCTCCCCAAGCAGCAGCCTGGGGAGATATCCAGCGCACGCTGCTACAGCGGCATCCGGGGCTAACGGTGCTGCTATCTCCGGCGACGGTACAAGGAGAGCAGGCCCCTGCTTCGATTGTCCGAGCTTTTGACCGGGTAATCACAGACGGACGAGCCCAGATAGTGCTGCTGGCGCGAGGCGGGGGAGCCTCTGAAGATTTGGAGTGCTTTGACGATGAGCGTGTGGTGCGGGCAATCGCCACCAGTTCGATCCCAGTCGTCACTGGCATTGGCCACCAGCGTGATGAATCTTTGGCCGACCTGACCGCCGATGTTTGCGCCCACACTCCCACAGCCGCAGCGGAGGTGGTTGTCGTCTCACTGCAAGATTTACAAGCAGCCCAGGCCTACTGGCTACAGCAGCTTGTCCAACAGGTAGGGGATCGTTTAGTGGATAGTCATCAGACCCTGCTGCAGTTGCGCAACCGCTTACAGCAGCTGCGTCTAGATCGTCTCTTAAACCAAGAGCAAAAAACTCTCCGGTGGCGGCGTCAACAGTTGGTGCAAAGCTTAACTCAACGACTACAGCAAGCCGAACATCAACATCAGTTACTCCAGGAAAAACTCGCCACCCTTGACCCAGCAGCCGTCTTGAGACGCGGGTATGCCGTGGTCAGACAGGAGTCGGGTGCGATCGCAACCCAGGCAGACCAGCTAGCAGTTGACGATGAGATTGCGATTCAGCTAGGACGGGGGCGGGTATCGGCGAGGGTGATGGAAGTGCTTGCAGAAGGTGGGGGAGATGGGGAAGGTGGGGGAGATGGGGAAAACGTGGAAATACGGAGATGCGGAGTCATCAAGCAGACTCCAGATTGAGGAAAAGACTACCTCCCCTATCCTCCCCATCGCCCTTATCCTCCTCATCTTTTTCAACCTTGTATACTAACCATCCAGTTATCTTGACCTGCCCCCATGCCCAAAGCCAAAAAGCCCGCTCCAGACTGGAACTACGAAACCGCCGTCACCCAGGTGGAAACTATCATCGACCAGTTAGAAACCGGCGATATGCCCCTGGCCGAAGTCTTTGAGCAGTTTGCGCAGGCGGTGAACCAGTTAAAGCAGTGTGACGCTTTCTTAAAAGAGAAACAGACTAAAGCAAAGCTCCTGATCGAGACCCTCGCAGATGATTAAGAGGAATTCGAGTCCCTTTCTCGCCTGCAATCTTGTCAGCCCCTTACGCCTGTCCAGTCTCCTGCCAAACTGGCAACAATACCGTCACCAGCGTGCCTTCGGCTGGGGTGCTTTCGACCGACAGAGAGCCCTCACTTTGGGCCAACAACTGGTGAGCCAAGGTAAGCCCCAGCCCGGCACCACGGATACCCTGAGCGGCAGCAGCAGTACCCCGGTAAAACGCATCAAAGACCACCGGCAGCTCAGCCTCCGTGATACCAAGCCCGGTATCTTTGACCCGCAGGGCAATAAACTGAGCTGATTCGGGCTTAGCCGTGACCCAAACCCGCCCACCATTTTCTGTAAATTGAATACTGTTACTGAGCAAATTGATCAGCACCTGCTTTAGCCATGCCTCTACGCCACCCACCCACGGCAAATTATTGGGAATGGTGTAAGCCAGCATAATATCTCGCTCTTGGGCCAGGGGCTGATAAGTACTGACAATCCCCGGCACCAGGTCAGCAAGATTCAAAGGCTTTAGATCAACCGCCGTAGCGCGATTATGGAGCTGTAATAGCTCAAAGACACGATTGATTAACGTACTTTGGCGATCGCACTCGCTGCTAATCATATCCAAGTAGCGCTGACGCTGCCCCGGCTTACTCATAGGTGAGTTGAGCAATGTCAGCGCCGTTTTAATCGTGGTCAGCGGTGTCCGCAGCTCTTGTTCTGCATTTTGAATCAGATTTTGGGCCCTCCCCGATAGTGATGAATCCACCTGGGTCGCTGGTTGCACTGAGGGTTCCACAGGATTTTCCTGGGTTGCTTCAAGGGTGTTTTGCCTGCGGTATTGGGCAATGTCTTGAAATGCACGGGTTTGGGCCTGGAGCTGCCAGTTAAGAAAGGCATCGGCCCAGTACAAGGCGTCAATCCGGTGATGGGGGAGGGGGACTGCCACATCCCAAAGCGATAACATCTCTGTGAAGGTGTCGTCAGCATTTGCAAATTCAACAATTTGCCGCAGGATTACTTTCAAAGATTGCGCCACTTGCAGATCTAAGGCCCCTTGCACAACCAGCTCAGACTTACTCTCTGTGGACTCGGTTTGGCGCTGGGTTATTTGTCGACGGGCTAATAGCGTGTACACAAACCCATCGGCCACAATCAATAAAAAATATTCGCCTCGAATCCCAGCTGGGATTGGCGCTACTTGCTCTGCACACGGGGGCGGCCCGGTTTCGCTCAAGCCATGAGCGCCTAAGCAATATAGCTTGCTGGTAGTCTGGGCAGCTCGATAACGCTGGATATCTTCCCACCAGGCAAAATCCTTGGGGAGCTTGGCCCAGATGGTAGTCGACAGCTCGTGGGCCAATAAAAAATCAATGGTGGATTGCACCACCGATTTGAAGCCCCGCGGCGTCGTTTGACTGCTCACCACAGGCGCACTGCCGACTTGAAAGGCAGTCACTAAAGACAGATTAGAGGCAGAAACAGTCATGGAGCTGGGGAATGATCGCAGATTCCCGGCAAGGGGGTTTCTGTAGCTTGTAACAAAGTTTTTCAATTCGTCAAGTGATATCGATCTTTCAGGGCCATTTGAGCTTGCTCGCGGTCATCAAAGTGAATTTTTTCGGTGCCTAGAATTTGATAGTCTTCGTGGCCTTTGCCCGCAATCAGAATACCGTCGCCGGGCTCGGCTATCTGCACAGCTGCCCGAATAGCCGCGGCGCGATCGCACACTACCTGCTCCCTGGGCAGGGTCACCTCAATGCCTGCCACCACATCATCAAGAATCTGCTGGGGATCTTCGGTGCGGGGGTTGTCAGAGGTCACAATTACCAGGTCTGATTGCTCATAGGCGATGCGCCCCATCTGCGGACGCTTGGTGCGATCTCGATCGCCGCCACAGCCAAACACACAGATCAGCCGCCCCGAGATAAATGGACGCGCCGCCTTGAGGGCATTTTCGAGGCTATCGGGGGTGTGGGCATAGTCAACGAGCACGCTCAAGTCTTGCTCAGGCAAAACCTGCACCCGCTCCATGCGCCCCGGCACCCCGCCAAACTGAGACAGAGCGGCCACGACGCTTTGCAGGCTAACCCCCAGGTGCAGGGCCGCCCCCACGGCGGCCAGCAGATTTTCTAAGTTAAACTGGCCCACCAGGGGCGAGGTAAAGGCAGCTGAGCCGACCGGCGTATGCAGCATCCCACTGACGCCAGCGGGGCCATAGGTAAGGCTTTGGGTATATAAATCGGCGGTGGGATCATCCACACGATAGGTCCAGACGCGATCGCGACCCACATTAGCGGTCAACCGCTCGATCAACCGCTGACCGTAGGCATCTCTTTGGTTAAGGATGGCCCGACCCTTGAGATAGTCTGTGTTAAACAGCAGCGCCTTGGCTTCAAAATAATCGTCTAAATCTTTGTGATAGTCGAGATGGTCCTGGGTAAGGTTGGCAAATACTGACACCTCAAACGTACAGCCCCAGGTCCGATCCTGAGCGAGGGCATGGGAGCTGACTTCCATCACCGCATTGCGACACCCTGCCGCTGCCGCCGCCGCCAACTCTCGCTGCAAATCGATGGGAAAAGGCGTGGTATGCACCGCTGTTTTTTCATGGCCGGGCCAACGGGTATAGAGGGTCCCCATCAGCGCTGTCATTTGGTCGGCGTGGTTCAAAAAATATTCAATCAGGTGGGTCGTGGTGGTTTTACCATTGGTCCCCGTGACCCCCACCAGCTTGAGTCGCTGGGTGGGGTAGTCATAAAACGCCGCCGCCGCTTCTGCGCAAGCCTTGGGAATATCTGCCACCGGGATCAACAGAGGGGTTTCACCCGCCTGGGGCATCCGTGTCGCTAGCGCTTGAGGGGAGAGCAGGGCTGCGATCGCACCCGCAGAAAGCGCACTGGGCCAAAACTCACCGCCATCAACCCGCGTCCCCGGCATGCCAATAAAAACATCTCCGGGCTGACACGCATGGGAATTGGTCGACAGCCCCTTCACCTCTGCCGCCAGGGCCGGATGCTCAGACAGCTCAGATAGATTGATATTCGACAGCTTGGCCAATAGTGCTTGCAGCTTCATGTCAGCGACTCCTCACAAATTGAGCTGCGATCATTCTGCCTCAAAGGGTCCCAAATATGTCTGTATCATTTGTTCCAACTTTCGCAATGGAGCCCGAGGAGATAACCTCGGCAGAGGCTGCTCAAACTGCTCAGGGTTGGTAGATTCATCGCCTGGAGATGCCTTTCGCGATGACACCACTCGACACAGCACCGGAATTTCGTACTGATATTTTTGAAACCAGTCAGGGTTTTGGGTAATGTCCCGAATTTCCAACTCAAACGGCAAATGGGCAAGCTGTGCCAGTTTTTCTTGCAACCCTTCGCAGAGGTGGCAACCGGGTTTGCTGTAGAGGATGAGGTGGGGCATACGGATTAGTTAAAGGCGAAAGGAGAAGGGCGAAAGGGGAAGGGGAGCAGAGGGAGCAGGCTTCGACATGAGCCCAGCCGAACGGGAGGTAGGGGCTAAGGTCACTTTGCCTGAGCGCAGGGGAGCGAAGATATATTAACGATCTCCGCGTCTCCGCGTCTCGCCACCCCATCAAACCGTCACACAGACGCCCTCTATGTAAAGATTCATTGCGGTACAATCCAACCTGAGTTGGCCAAGCACTGGCCAAGCGAGCGATTTCCTCTGAGGGTTCGGTTAATCTACGGTATTCCGGTCGGGATTTGTATATTTAATGGGATACGATAGTTCAAGCAAAGGTTGCGGTCTTGTGTCGGGTTTTAAATCATTCTCCATCTAAAAGTACGCTTCAAAAGTAGAAGGACAATATGGTTCAATGCATCGCAGTGCGCCCCAGGGCGCTAGCCTTAGACATCGGTCAGCTTAACCAAAGATTTGAAACAGCGACCCCCCAAGAGATTTTGACCTGGTGTTTAGAGAATATCCCCACAGGCCTGGTGCAGCTTTCCTCGTTTAGCACCCTGACTATCAGTCACATGCTCAAACGTGAACTGGGAGCCCAGGTGCCGGTGGTTTTCTTAGATACACTGCATCTGTTTCCTGAAACCTTAGCCACGGCTCGTCGGGCAAGGGAGCTTTACAACTTAGACATTCATACTTTTCACGCCAGGGGAGTCCACAGCCGTAATGCCTTTGCCCATCGCTACGGTGATCGGCTCTGGGAGCAAGATATTGACCAGTTCTATCAATTAACCAAAATAGAACCTATGCAGCGGGCCTTTGAGCAACTCAATGTAACCACCTGGATTACGGGCAGACGTCGCGCTCAATCAGGCGCTCGCCAACACATGCCCGTCTTTGAGTGGGACGGCGACGGTCGCCTGAAGGTTAACCCCCTAGCCAACTGGAGCCGCAAAGATCTGTGGAAATATATTGTAGAGAACGGTGTCCTCTACAACCCCCTCTACGACCAAGGTTACAGCAGCATTGGCGACGAACCGTTGACCACTCCTGTTTTAGCCGGAGAAGATGAGCGGGCAGGCAGATGGCGCGGCAGTCAAAAAACGGAATGCGGCATTCACGTTTAGGGGGTTTAGATTTTGGATTTTAGACTTCGTCGCGAGCTCAGTCGAACGATTGCCGATTTTGGATTTTGGCAAAGGTAATCCCTTTTCTTACTGAGGTTAGGTATTGTGATGTAACTGAGGTGGAATGGTAATTAAGCCAAAATCCAAAATCCAAACATCCCTGGAATGGCAATCAATCCAAAATCCAAAATCCAAAATCCAAGATCTCATCTGCCTGAGACAGCCTTTATCCACCCTGACGGGCAAAATCGAGGGGAGATCGCAACGCTCTTAAACCAGGTCGTTGAATTGCTCGTCGAGACCATGACAACGGCAGCAGAGCGTTCACCGCTTCCAGAACCGCTGGACTTAGAAGGGTGGGCACAGCTGTCAGACACGTCCATCGGGTCAGCGCAACTATTGCCGTGGGTGCGATCGCAACTCCACCATTCGATGAATGCCGCCCACCCTGGCTACATCGGCCATATGGACTCAATCCCCACCACGATGTCGGTGATTGGCGATCTATTGGTGGCTGCCGTCAACAACAACATGCTCAGCGTTGAGATGTCGCCCGTTTTCTCGCGGTTAGAGCCGCTGGTGTTAAAGCAAGTTGCGGCGGAGTTTGGCTTGGGGCCAGCGGCGAATGGTGTGCTCGTCAGCGGCGGCAGTCTGGCAAATTTACAGGCCCTGACCGTGGCGCGCAATGTCGCGTTTGATGCGCTCAAGACAGGCATCGCAGGTCTGACCCATCAGCCGGTGCTCTTTGTCTCAGAGGTCGCCCACACCTCAATAAAAAAAGCCGCTATGCTGCTCGGCTTAGGCACCGAAGCCGCCATTCCCATTGCGACCAATGCGGATTCGCAAATGAAGGTCAGCGATCTGCAAGCCAAAATCGAGCAGGCGCGGCAGCAGGGGCAGCAGCCCTTCGCGGTTGTGGCCACCGCCGGGACGACTGTAACGGGCAATGTGGATCCGCTAGGTGCGATCGCAGCGGTCGCTAAAGCCCAAAACCTGTGGTTTCACGTCGATGCCGCCTATGGAGGTGCAGTTGTTTTCTCGCCTGGGCATCGTCCCCTGCTGGCGGGCATCGAGCAGGCCGACTCCGTTACCTTTAACCCCCAAAAGTGGCTCTATGTTACCAAAACCTGCGCCATGGTGCTGTTTCGAAACTTTGATTTACTTAACCAGCAGTTTCGCATTCTCGCCCCCTACATGAGTGACCATGACGAATGGCCCAACCTGGGCGAACTGACCATACAGGGCACTCGCCACACCGATATTTTGAAGCTTTGGCTGTCGTTGCAGCACATCGGCAAACAAGGCTACGCCGCCATCATCCACCACAATTTCACCTTGACCCAGCGCTTTACCACCGAAGTCAACCAGCGGGCATTCCTAACCCTGGCCAGTCAACCCCAAATGAATCTGATTTGTTTTCGGGGGACCCCTGACTGGCTACCTGAGGCGGATTGGGATCGGTGGAATCAATCGCTGCAAACCCATCTTCTAAAGCACGCCCATACTTTCTTATCGCTACCCGTCTATCGCGGTCAGCGTTGGCTTAAAGCGGTTCTACTCAACCCATTTACAACCGCAAAAGACATCCGCTTGCTGTTCGAGCAGATTGATCAGTTTATCTAGCCATGGGCACAAGCGTGGATGCGGTTACAGTTTTTACGGCTGATATGACGCTATCATTAGCCCTCAAAAGCCCACTAGATCGAAGGTTCCGGGAGGATGCCCCCTATCAAAACATCATGGCTTAATGAATCGGACATGAAAGATCGTTGAAGCCTGCTGAAATTAAGTGACCCGCCGTGATGTTCTCAATAGTAGAAAAGGCATAATAAAACCAGCTTGGATGAGTCAATCCCTTAAAGTAAGGCAAGTAGACTCCGACAAGTAAGGTGATGCTTTTCCCGGATATCCTGCATACTGTGAGATTCGGATCATAGTCTCTGCGTCGATAATGAAGCTGTTTAGCGAAGGTTTATGTAGCGCTGATGCCCCGTCGCATTTTTATAGGTGATATTCACGGACATTATGACGGACTCATGCACCTGTTAGATGCGATTGCACCAGACAGTACTGATGAGGTGTACTTTGTCGGCGATCTGATCGATCGCGGGCCTAAAAGCTACAAAGTGATTGAGCTAGTTCGCAACCAGGGTTATAAATGTGTCTTGGGAAATCACGAGCAGCTTTTAATCGAAGCCTTTCCCAAAGGGGAAGCCTACATGCCGTCTTTTCAAGGCTGGATGTACAGCGGTGGGCAGGCAACCCTGGCGAGCTACAGCAACACCGACGATCTGTTCGAGCATATTGCCTGGATCAAGACCCTCCCTCCGTATTTAGACCTGGGTGACATTTGGCTAGTCCATGCGGGGGTTAACCCCCAGCGAGCACTCCAGCAACAAACCATTCATGAATTTTGCTGGATTCGTGAAACCTTTCACAGCCATGAAAGTCCTTATTTTCCGGACAAAATGATCGTGACTGGGCATACCATCACCTTTACCCTACCGGGGATTGAGCCGGGGCAGTTGGCCCAAGGGCCAGGTTGGTTAGACATTGACACAGGCGCTTATCATCCCAAAAGTGGCTGGCTGACAGCGGTTGACTTTGGCAATGATTTGGTCTATCAGACCAATATTTATCAGAATTTACTGCGGGTGCGTGCCCTACAAGACGCGACCTCCATCGTTGAACAGCGAAAACTTAAACAACGCTATAGCTACGCAACGCGCCCCTGACCCACATTGACTGACCCACACTTACTACATCTACTACATTCCAAAGATCCATTCAGTGGTCCATAAAGTCACAGAAATCACTTAACTTTGCGCCTAAAAGGCACTAGCATTCATCGCTGACGACGCTGCTGACAATGCAGGCATTTGATGACCTGCCCGCTGGGTTGGTACAGTGCCTGCCTGGCAATGGGCAGGTGGGTGCCCGCCTGGGTGAGAGCCCGGATACCCACTTTGTGGCTTTTACCGGGCATCTGGCCACCGGCCAAAAGGTTGCCCAGGCCTGTGCGACCCAGTTTAAGCGCACTCTGATCGAGGCGTCTGGCAACGATCCGTTTATCGTGATGCCCTCCTGCCGCTCAAAGAAGGGTTTGCCTCGATGACCGCTGGCAGCATGATCGGCATGTTTTTGGTCACCCTGGCGGTGGTGCCTATGGCAAACCGCTTTGGTATTGACTCGATTGCCACAACAAAGCCACAGTTTGGCTCCCGCGGTTGGATGATTGCGGCGGTGCTGCAATATATCTCGATTATTGGGTGGAACTCATTACTCCTGATTTTCTTTGGTAAATCGGTGACCCAGCTGCTC
>JBCDDJ010000040.1:0-24563 GCA_039180385.1 Cyanobacteria bacterium P01_G01_bin.38
ATGGTTCAAAAAGTTCAGAAATCGGATGCTGAGTGGAAAACCCAGCTCACCCCCGAGCAGTATCAAGTAACTCGCCAAAAAGGTACCGAGCGCGCCTTTAGCGGTGCGTATCATGACAACAAAGCACCCGGTACTTATAACTGCATCTGCTGTGGCTCAGAGCTGTTTAGCTCAGACACCAAATATGACTCAGGCACTGGCTGGCCTAGTTTTTGGGATGCCAGCCAGCCAGCCAACGTCGCCACTAAGCGAGATTTTAGCCATTTCATGATTCGCACCGAGGTGCTGTGCGCCGTCTGCGATGCCCACCTGGGGCATGTCTTTCCCGACGGGCCAAAGCCCACGGGCCAGCGCTACTGTATGAACTCTGCCTCCCTCGACTTTAAACCGGCGGACAGCGCAGACAGCTAATCTATGCAACTCAAGGTTCATCGTCAGGGCCAGGGGCCAACGCTGCTTTGTTTGCACGGCCATCCCGGCAGCGGTCGGAGTATGTCGGTATTTACCGAACGCCTGTCCCACCAATTTGAAACCATCGCTCCAGATCTGCGTGGTTATGGCGAGAGTCGCCCTACCGAAGATTTTGACATGGCTACTCACCTGGACGATTTGGCTCCCTTCTTCACTGCGTCAGAAACTGTCTCCAAAGGGTGCCTGGTTTTGGGATGGTCCTTAGGGGGTATTTTGGCCATGGAGTTGGCCCTCAGGCACCCTGACCGGGTGCGGGGGCTGATCCTGGTTGCGACAGCAGCCCGCCCGCGGGGCAGCCACCCCGCCATCACCTGGCAAGATAATCTCTACACCTGCTTAGCCGGGGTGCTCAACTGGGCCAGGCCAGCTTGGTCATGGAATATTGAGACCTGGGGTAAGCGCTCCCTATTTCGCTACCTGATCCAACAGCATACGCCCCACGCCTACCAGCGTCTGGCCACCGAAGGGGTAACTGCCTATCTTCAAACATCAGCCCAGGCTACCCAGGCTCTCAACCGGGCCTTAAGTCAGGGATATAATCGACTCACTGATATCAAGCGTCTGACTATCCCTTGTTTGATGCTCTGCGGCGAGCAAGATCGCCACATCACAGCGGCATCCAGCCGTGAAACAGCCCATCATATTCCAGACTGTGAGCTTCGCTGCTACCCTGATACGGCCCATCTGTTTCCGTGGGAGATCCCTGAACAGATGAATCGAGATATCGCGGCTTGGCTCGCTAAAAAAGATTTAGGGGTTCTCAAATAAATAACCTCCCCCTAAACAACCTCCCACCGTGTGGAATATCCGCTGTGGGGGCGCATATCTCACAGAGCTATAGGGTGGCTTGGTATTCAATACTGATATCCATAATTAAAGCCAGCAGGGTGAGTTAACATCACTCTGCTGGCTCAAGGCTGTTAAAGACAGCCGAAATAAATTTGTCTGCAAAGACAACCGACTCTGGGGGATAGGAAGGCCTAAACTAAGCTTCCCAGAGTCGACTTAACGTTTCCCGAGGTGGCCTCAGGAAGTTCAACGGTCAGCTCAGTGGGGTCTTCCCGACGAGAGACAGTCGCCTTAAGTCCCTGGGCACCTTCTTGCTCTAGATCTTGGAGGTAACCAGCCTTAGCAGCCGTTGCATCTGCTTCTGTATCGAACGGACCAAAGTAATAAACACATTTTGGGGTATTAGTCGAAATCTCAATCCACCAGGATTTCGTGAAAATACCCATTAGGTTACTGAACAAGTCTTTCATAAAAAAAGTTACCGTGCCCTTCAGAGATAAATGGAGTGTATGAATCGGTCTTTCATCAGAGGCAAAAAAGCCCCAATATCTTTTATACTGCGTCTTTTTGATCCCCGCCAATGTTTAATGGGGGTAATCTGTTAATTCTTTCTTGACGATAGATCTCATAGAGCATCATGCCTGTAGCAACGGATGCATTCAGACTGGGAGTTTTACCCGCCAAGGGGATTGAGATCAGGACATCACACTGATTTTGAATCGATAGGCTGAGCCCCCCGCCTTCGGCCCCGACCACCAGGACAACGGGTTCACTAAAGTCTGTTTTATAAACTGGGGCGTCTGCTCCTGATGACATGCCGTAGATCCAAAACCCGTTCGATTTTAGGGTTTCTAATGCCCGACCTAGATTGACTACCCGCGCCACTGGCAGTGTTTCTAACGCCCCCGCCGCGACTTTTGCGACCGTTGCGGTCACCCCGACCGCTCGTCGTTGGGGAATAATTACTCCCTGGGCACCGAGGGCCTCGGCGGTGCGAATAATCGCCCCCAAATTGTGTGGATCGGTAATGCTGTCGGCGGCAATTAGTACCGGACGGCGGACGGCAGTCTTGGCCTGCTGAATCAAATCCCCAAGCTCTACGTAGTCATGGGCCGCGACTTGAGCTGCGATTCCTTGATGGTTGGCCCCTTGGGTCAACTGATTGAGGCGTTGAGTGTCAACCTCATCGACAACCGCCCCGTTGGCTTTAGCGGCCAAGATCAGGGGGCGAAATCGGGGATCAAACATCAATCGGGCATTGACCCACAGACGATTGAGGGGGCGTTGATTTGCGATCGCAGCTTCCACCGCATGACGCCCATAAATTAAATCACTTCTTTCTTCGGAGGGTGGGCTGGGAGTAGTCTCAAAGTCGCCCTCGGGATTAGCTATTCGGGGTCGTCGAGCCGTCGGCTCCGAATCAGAGATTCGCCTAAACTTGCCCCTGGGCTTATCGCCAAACTGACCCCCGCTAAACTTGCCACCGGGTCTGGGCTTGCCGCCAAACTTACCGCTGGGCTTATCGCCATATCGTCTACCCGATTGACCGCCAGGTTTATGGCTGTATCGTCCACCTGACTTACCGCTGGGTTTATCGCTATACCGTCCCCCCGACTTACCACTGGGTTTGTCGCTGTATGGCCCACCTGACTTACCGCTGGGTTTATCGCTATACTGCCCACCTGGCTTCCCGTTGGGCTGAGGGCCAGACCGACTACGAGGCTTGCCAGCACTCGCTTTGCCCCAGGGTTTATCATCCCCAGACTGGCGATTAAACTTGCCGCCAGCGTTTGGTCGAGAAGACTTCCGTCTCGGTCGATTAGACTGTGAATCCGATCCCTTTGGCATAGCTCCCCTCGAGCAGTACAACCGCTTAAACTTTGCTAAGGCAGTCCATAATCATATCTCAGCGGAGGAGAAACTTTTAACCGTCAACCGTTAACCTTTAACTTTGAACCTTGTTTAACTGGTTCAGTAGTTCAAACAGCCGCGATGGATCCGTCAAATACAGATAGCCAATTAACGTCTCAAAGCTCGTTGCCCGCTGATAAGTGTCTGCCCTGACGCGACGCTGACGCTTTGGGGCAGCGTTACGCCCCTTGCGCACCATGGCTTGCTCTATTTCGTTGAGATAGGGCTGTAGCCTCTCCAGGGAGGTCGCTTGCTGCTCAGCCCGTACCTGGGTCACCACGGCGTCGTGGTAAGCCTGGGGGCGTTGGGGGGGCCATAAAAGCTGGGTCCGAATATAGAGTTCATAGACGGCATCCCCAACATACGCCAAGGCAATCGGCGACAATGATTGGATCTGCAGCGATTGATCTTGCATGGTAGAGCCAACGACCTGATGCGCAAACTGCTGTAAGGGAGCAAGACCTAAACTCAGATTAAGCCCCAAACCAGCATTGGCCTTTGACTGACCCTCGGATTCAAAATCACTCACATCAACTCAGATGTTAGACATCCTTAAGGCTATCTACGGCAGTATCTACGTTGGGTTGCAGAGACAAAAATTGCTCGAGACGAACTAGCTTGACGGTTTGGGTCACTCGAGGATTGGTCACCACTTGAACGCTACCACTCTCACCCTTAGCCTTTTTGACCAGCTGTACCAGGGCACCCAAACCAGAGCTATCAACAAAGTCGATGGCCGATAGGTCTAAAACAATATGGGTTGGGCCTTCCTCAATGTATCGATTGAGCACTTTGCGAAAGGTAGGCTCAGAAAATGCATCCAGCAGACCTGTGAGGCGAAAAATTTGACATTTTCCCCTAACTTCCCGTGTGCCTCTTAAACTTACGGTTAGGGTGAGTGGTTCAGCGATAATGACCTCCCTATAGAGCTTTAGATAAGGATAAATCTGACGATTAATTTTAGGTCAGGATATCACGGACTGCAAGGAAAAAATCGGTCCCTATTAAACTGCCCAATTTTTTCAAATGTGAATCTCCGAAAAGACTGTCGAAGTGCGCTTATTCTACCCTTCTTTAGTCCGACGATGGTTATCCATGATCTGCACAAATTGATCAAACAAATAGTCGGCATCGTGGGGGCCTGGGCTGGCCTCTGGATGATATTGCACCGAAAATAGCGGCAGGGTGGCATGACGAATGCCCGCCACGGTGCGATCGTTGAGGTTGAGATGGGTGATCTCGACCTCGGCGTCTGTAATAGAGTCGGTATCCAGGGCAAACCCATGGTTTTGACTGGTGATCTCGACCTGCTGGCTCAGGCCGCAGGGCTGATTGAGCCCCCGGTGACCAAACCTCAGCTTAAAGGTCTTGGCCCCCAGGGATAGGCCTAATATCTGATGGCCCATGCAAATGCCAAAGGTGGGTAGCGAGTGCTCTAGCAGCGCCTGCACAAGTTTGGGGCCGGCTTCGACGGCGGCGGGATCCCCCGGCCCGTTGGAGAGGAAAATGCCGTCGGGCTGGTAGCCTAAAATCGTCTCCAGCGAGGTGTCTACTGGCACCACAATGACGCGACAGCCGTAGCGGGTCAGTCGGCGTAAAATATTTCGCTTGATGCCGAAGTCGATGGCCACCACCGTGAATGGGGCCCTGGCGATGTCGGCATCGGGGCCAAAGTCCCAAAGGCTGTCAGTGCCCCCTTGCCATTCGTAAATCGTATCGGTGGTGACATCTTTGACCAGGTTGAGACCCTCCATACTGGGGGCCGCTTGCACCGTTTGGAGCAGGTCATCGGGGTTGAGGATTTCGCTAGAAATGGCTCCATTCATCGCCCCAACGGTCCGGAGCTTGCGGGTGAGCGCCCGCGTGTCAATGCCATAGATACCCGGAATGCCATGCTGGCTCAGGTAGTCAGATAAGGACTGGGTCGAGCGCCAGTTACTGGGGCGATGGCAGATATTTTTTGAGATCGCACCCCTCACCTGGGGCCTTTGCGACTCGTCATCGTCTGGGTTGACCCCTGTATTACCCAGTTCTGGATACGTAAAGGTCACCATCTGGCCGCAGTAGCTGGGATCGGTCAAAACCTCTTGGTAGCCAGTCATCCCTGTATTAAAAACTACTTCGCCAATGGCCGTGCCCGATGCGCCAAACGACTGACCTCGATAAACAGAGCCATCGGCTAAAACTAAAAGAGCAGGTTGGGGTGAGGCAGAAACCATGGTTTTATCAGAGAAATGGGCCAGAAAATTCGGAAAATCAATCTAAGACAATCAGGCTGGAGCGCTAAAATTGGCCTTAAATACTGACGCCTTAAGTACATTGACATTAAACGTCATGGTTCGGAGATTGTGCAATACTTCTGCCAAGGTTGGCTCCGCTGGACTTAATCTTGCCGGGGTTAAGAAAGCTCGAGCCTTCATAGTTGGCCTGCTGTGGGTCAGCAGCCTGCTCAGCGCCTGTCGTCTTTCAGAGGCTGTCAGGCCGCGCGCGCCAGAGTCAATTTCAGAAGCAACAGCGGCTGACCCGGCTAGCTCAAGCGCCGAAGCCGAGCCAGAAGACGCCAATCGGTCTCCGCAGCCAGCACCGGCCTATGCTGATGGCATCCAGCTAGCCTCAAGCGCCTTTGTGCTGGGGCAATCCGCCCAATCTGCAGACGACTGGCAATTAGTGGCAAGCCGCTGGCAGCAGGCCATCACCACTTTCAAAACCGTGCCCCAGGGAGATGCTAATTACGCCACCGCCCAGGCCAAGCTGCCCGAATATCAGCGCAATTTTGACTATGCTCAGCAGCGTTTAGAGCAGCTCAAAAACCCGCCGCCGCTGCGCCCAATTGCTGCGCCAGTGCGCCCCCCTGCCCAGGCTGGCCAAGCTTCTGCCCCGGTGCCGAGGGCCTCTGACGATGGCTTTCGCGTGCCGATTTTACGTCGCCAGGGGGGCACCCCAGTGATTGAGGTCACCTTTAATGGGGGGCAGCGCTATCCCATGATTTTAGACACCGGGGCTAGCCATACCCTGATTACCCGCACCATGGCAAATGAACTTGGCATAGTCACCGAAGGCCAAATCAATGCCAACACTGCGAGTAATCAGCGGGCCGTTTTTGATGTTGGGCGAGTCGACAGCATCAGTGTCGCCGGCATTACCCAGCAAAATTTGCCCGTCGGGATTGGCGACTCAGTAGAGATCGGCCTGCTGGGCAATGACTTTTATAAATCATTTGATCTGGTACTCCAGCAGCAAAGCGTTGAGTTTAGGATGCGCTGATGGGGTTATACCCGTGCGAATCTCATCTGCCTAGGATTCGCTTGAGTGAGTTGCATTTGACTCAGGTTCGCTAAACTCGCTGATATCATCTGATGGGGTCTCTGATGGCGTCGGGTTGCCTTGGTGGGTGCCAAAGCTAGGCCACAGCTCAATGGGGGATAATTCCGCCTCAGGGGCATCGGGCCCAACCGGCTCAGCCGGAGACTCCATTGGTGACTCGATTGAACGATGGTGAGGTTGACCAGTGCGACCAAAACTATCGCGGCTGGGCTGTTGACCCAGCGATGGGATGGCTGGGCGAGGCCCCCGTTGGGGTAAAAGCGGGGGCTCGATCGTCTCACCGTCCAGGATTGCCTCGTCCTCACCGATATCACGCGTATTGATATTCTCTGGATTGGGAGCCTCGTCTATATCTAGAGGCTCGTCTGTGTCTAGAGGCTCGTCTGTGTTTAGAGGCTCGTCTGTGTCTAGAGACTCAAAGCCATCTTCTGGCAAGTCATAGGTCCAACCGCCATCGGCCTGATTGCCGAGACCGCAGCTGCTAAGTACAGCACAGATCAAAAATAGGAGTGATAGCTTACGCATAGCTGATCGTTTAAGCCCGTCCAAAACAGATGAAGCGCTGTCGGCAGCAATCAGGAGAGGAACACTGCAATCATTTAATTAGATTTATCTAGCGCTAAAATAAAGGCGCTGACAATCTTTGGCCTAAAAGTGATAAGGCTGGATAAAGGTTGCTTTTGGCTGTCTAATATGACGATACGATTGCGTAAAAAGTTCATACCTTTACCTGCTGATTCTGCACAGTCCTTGCCATGACGCTGGTTGGTATGACCTTTATCGGCATAGATCTCGGATGGCAGACGGGCCCCAGTGGATTGTGTAGTCTACACGGGGGGCCTACAGGGTTAACCTTAGCCAATCTCAATCACCAGCCTACCCACCCCGATGTCTTAGCGTGGCTTGACCAGCAAGCACCACCGGGTACCCCGGCGATGGTGGCCGTAGATGCCCCCACTCTGATCCCTAACCCGACCGGCATGCGTTTGCCCGATCGCCTGGCTCACCGCTATTTTGGCAAGTATCACGCAGGCTGTTATCCAGCCAATTTATCCCGACCCTTCGCCCCCTCACTCCTGAGCTTTAATCAAGCGCTGATGGCAAGAGGCTTTAACCATGCCCCCACGCTGGTCCCGCAGCGGCCAGGGCGCTACCAGGTAGAGGTCTTCCCCCATCCGGCCATGGTGCATTTATTCCAGCTGTCACGCATTTTGAAATATAAAAAAGGTCGGCTGGCGTCGCGTCGCGTTGAATTAGGCCGATTGCGATCGCTAATTTTAGAACATCTCCCCCAGCACACCCCGACGTTGCAGATTAAAGCCGCCGATCTGCCTGAGATTCCCGAACGAGGGACGGCCTTAAAAGCCGTCGAAGACCAGTTGGATAGTCTAATCTGCGCCTACGCAGCCGCCCACTGGTGGTATTGGGGTCGAGAACGCAACTGGGTGTTGGGCGATTTGCAAGAAGGGTATATTATCGTGCCAGCGCCGGGGGGAGGTTGAAAGTTAAAGATTAAAAGTTAAAGATTTCGCTGCCAAAGGTTTTGAATCTGTCATGGCTTTCTGCTTTTAATTTTTAACTTTTTAACTTTCTAAGCTCAGCGGTAACAATATTTCAAACTCCGTCCCCTTCTCTATGCGGCAATCGGGTCGGGTAAAGCGCTGCGATCTCACTAAAAAATGCCCACCATGTTTTGCCGTCACAATGCTATAGCTCAGGGTCAGGCTGGTTTCTTTTAAGATCCGCAGTTCGGCAGACAGGGCGGTAAAAATTTCCGTCTCTGCTTCGGGAGGCAAACCGGGGCCATTGTCTGTAATCCTGATCGAAACCCAGCGTGACTGCGAGGCCGACTGACTGAGATAGCTGGGGAGGGCTCCTACCCGGGTGGTGATGGTGATTTTAGGGGGGGGCTTGGGGATCGGACATTCTCCAAAGTCTTGGAAAATATCTTGCTGAACAGTCTGGGTGAGCAAGACATCAATGACATTGACCAAAATATTCATAAAGACCTGCCCTAGCTGCCCAGCGAAGCAAGGGATTGGGGGTAACGCGTCATAGTCTCGCACCACTTCGATGTGGGTGGTGAGACGACTTTGCAACAACAACAGAATGCTGTTGAGCAAGCTATGCAAATTGGCTGGTTTAGGATAAACCTCGTCAATATGGCAAAAGTTTTGCAAACTCACCGCCAGCTGCCTGAGTCGATTAGAGCCCCCGCGAATGCTTTGAATCGCCGCGGGTAAATCCTGGCAGAGGTAATCAACTTCGATGTCTTCGCGCAGCTGGTTGAGTTCAGCGGAGCCTTGGGGCAGTTCCCTTTCATAGATGTTGAGTAAATCTAATAATTGCTGAGAATAGTTAGCCACATGGGACAAATTGCCCCAGATAAAACTGACCGGGTCTAAAATTTCATGGGCGACCCCATCCACGAGGCGACCCAAATCGGCCATTTTGTCACTTTGCAGCATCTGCATCTGCATCCGCTCATAGCGCACCTGGGTTTCAATCCCTCGGATTTGCCAATAGGCAATATTCAACTCAGCTGCATTGAGTAAGTGATAGCCACCGTCATCCTCTATAACGATGGGCTCTGACTGTAGCGCGACTGGACGCCTCAATGCCTGCTGGGCCGCGTTGAGTATGGGGGTTTGGGGCGAGAGCATCAAGCTCGGATGCGCCGTCTTTAGCGGAGACAACAGTTGGCTAACCAATTGAGACGGATTGATCAGATGTTGCTCTAAAAACTGCTGCCGCGAAATCATCCCTAGATATTGATCTGGGCTGCGAACAGTGACCCCTGGCAGCTGGGGAAAGGCGAGAAACCGACTGACCAGGCCATTGAGGGCACAACTTGCCTCGACCTCAAAGCGAAACAGAGTGAGATCGCCGAGGACCGATTTGATGCCCAGGGGTTGGCTATTGCCTTCAATCTGCACGGGCAGAGCATTGGTTGGCACAGGTGTAGGCCCCAGGGTCATAGGTGTGATGGCGGGTAAGTGAGCGCTGTTAGTGTGCCCCTAATTGCCCTATCTCGCCCATTGGCCCGATCTGCCTGGCTTTCATTGAGAACTCTAAAATTCATCCTGCACTAGGCTCGCTACGCCTGTAGACAGAAGGTACCGATACACTGGATAAGTCAGAATAATTTAGCCAAGCGCAATCGGACCCAAGGCAGCTCTATCCATGGTTCAAGTTTCTCGTCAAGACCCTCCGTTGAGAATCGTTTCCCTAATTCCTAGTGCGACTGAAATTGTCCATGCCTTGGGTTGGGGGGCAGCTGTGGTGGGACGCTCCCATGAGTGCGACTATCCGGCCTCGGTTGAGGTACTGCCTGTTTGCACCGCGCCGCGATTTAACCCCAAGGGCAGCAGTCGCGAAATCCACGATCGGGTGAGCGAGCTACTCCAGTCGGCCCTGAGCGTTTATCAAGTCAACGCCGAGGTTTTGCAAACCTTGCAACCCACCCACATCATTACCCAGGCCCAGTGCGAAGTCTGCGCCGCCAGTCTGGATGAAGTGGAGAAGGCAGTGGCCACCCTGACGGGCTTCCATCCCAAGGTGATTTCACTGCAGCCAAAGGTATTGGCCGATATTTGGGATGACATCCGGCGAGTTGCGATCGCAATCGATCCCCACCGGGGTCAAGCCCGCGCCCAGAAAGTGATCGCGCATTTACAGGGGCGTTTACAGCGCTGTAGCCAGCAGATTCAGACTCGTATGCCCCAGCAGACCGTCGCCTGCATTGAGTGGACCGATCCCCTGATGATGGCGGGTAATTGGGTCCCCGAGCTGGTGACCTTAGCCGGGGGGCACCCCTTGTTTGCAAAAGTCGGCCAGCATTCTCCCTGGCTCAGCTGGCCAGACTTAGTGGCTGCGGATCCAGATTTGCTGATTGTCATGGCCTGCGGATATGACCTGGTGCAAACCCGTCAGGCCGTCGCCCAGCTTGAGCAACACCCTCAATGGTCAAAGTTTTGGTCCCAGCTTCAGGCCGTCCAAAATTGTCGCATTTATCTCACTGATGGCAATCAATATTTCAATCGCCCCGGTCCTCGCCTGATCGACTCCCTCGAGATTTTGGCCGAAATATTGCATCCAGATGATTGTCAGTATGGGTATGCGATGAAAGCGTGGAAGCTTTATTAAAAATGTTTGAACTCCCGGGCGGCGTCTAGGGGGGTCCCCTCACCGGTTGCCAAATCTTCTACCAGCAATACCTCGGGTGCTGCCGTTGTCTGACCAATCACAGCGCTGCTACCACCCAATCGAGCCACCATTGCCTCAGCCATCCAGTGGGGCAGACACATAACCAATTCAAAGTCTTCACCCCCATATAGGGTCCAATCCTCAGCTTGAGCCTGACCGACGGCCTGGCTAAGCCCGGATGGAATCGGCAGCCGCGATCGCACCAGCTTAGCCCCGACCCCACTAGCCCGACACAGCTGCATCACCGCGTTGGCTAACCCATCGCTACTATCCATGCCAGCGACCTGGGCCAGCTCAGATCCCTCAGCTTGGGTGAGCGCTCTGAGCTGTGCGATCGCATCAAACCTTGGCACCGGATACTGATGGGCTGTAATCCAATCCTGGTAGAGTTCAGCATTAAGGCCTTCCAAGCCCAGCTCTCCCAGCAGCAGGGCTAGCCCTGCCCGAGCTGGGCCATGCTGCCCGGTGACCATAATCGTCTGCTCGGGCTGGGCCGTGTGACGATAAATTGCGGTGTTGGTGGGCACCGTGCCCAGGGCCGTAATCGCCAAACTACGCACCGCCGACCGAGCCAGATCGCCGCCGATAATTTCACCGCCATATTGCCCTAAGCAAGCCTGTATCCCTTGGTAAACCTTTTCAAGCCAATGCCATTGGGTTTTAGGGGGCAGTGCTGCCGCTACCGTAATCCCTAGAGGGGTTGCCCCCATCGCGGCTAGATCCGACAGATTTGCGGCGGCGGCGCGCCAGCCCAGGGCATGGGGGGGCATGGTGCGATCGCTAAAATGAACTCCATCCACCAAGACATCGGTGGTCACCACCAGAGACTTCTCCGATGGCAGCTGCTGCACGTAGGCATCATCCCCCACCGCAGACGCACAAAACGCCTGCAGGCGAGCCAGCACCGCCAGCTCACCTAGCTCAGCCAGAGACGGATCAAAATCAGAGGTAGGCTCCAAGGCAATTGCTAGGGCATGACCAGATTTTCGAGCCCTGAGATGACGCTTGCTGACTTGACGTAGTCACCTTGCCCCAGCTTTCTAAGCACGTCTTTGCCCTCGACCACGTAACCAAAGACCGAGTAGCGACCATCTAAGAGATTTAACCCAGCCGGGGTGAGTTCAGGCTCAAACAAAAAGAAGAAAAACTGAGAGGATCCCCCGTTAGGGTCCTCTTCGGGGCGGGCCATGGCGACTGTGCCAAAGGCAGAAAAGGGCAGCACCGGATCCTCCATAAAGCGTCCCAGGGCTTCCAGGGTTTCGCCATAGACGGGCTTGTCGTCACCTTTGACCAAGATTTCTAACGGCAAGGCTCGATACTGTTTTGTTTTGGGATCGATAAACCCCTCGTCAGCGCCTTTGGGATCACCGGTTTGCAATACATAAAACTCCTCGGCTCGAATGAACGGCAGACCGTCATAAAAACCGCGCTTGACCAAATCGACAAAATTACCCGCCGTCACTGGCGCACTAAACCCATCCACTATCACTTTGACAGGGCCCTGGCTGGTGGTCACCTCAATTTCGGCCCGTCCTTTCAGCTGGGGCAAGTCACTGTACTCATCAGGCACCTCATAGGGAAACCCTTTGACCATAAACTCCTCAATAGTAGTGACTTGCTCAAGCAGCCGCCCGCGTTGATCCCAAACGCCTTCTTTATCCTTGGCATCAATCGCCATTAGCAGGGGTTCAATTTCAGCGGTCATCTCTGCCAGGAGGGTCTTAGCCGCTGCCTGATTGCCTTCGGGTACGGCTGCCAGAATCTTGTCTGCCTTGCGATCGAGAATCCGCGCCACCTTTTTAACATCTCGCTTAATAGGGCCCCACCGTTTGCTACGAAGCCATTGAGAGAGTCCTTCCAAATCACCCTGAACGGCTCTGATCTCGTCAGAATCAATGGGTAGGGCATAGCGCAGTAAAGCTTGCCCATCGGTAATTGCATTACCGGGCGGCAGATAGGCAACTGGCAACCCAGCCCAGCTAGGCCCAATCAAACTAGAGAGCGAAGCCGCCTGGGCAGTTGCCAGGTGGGGTTGGGCGCTGAGCAAAAGACTGAGCCCCACGCCGAACAAACTGATCAGCAGGGTTTTGAAGCTGCTTTTGAGGAATGCCATAGCAGGAGTTTAGAGGGGAATATCGTAAAGAACTTTTCTGATCTTGCCATAGTGTGGGTCCTCTCCAGCGCAATCCTTATGGGTAAATTCCCGCCGAGCGGTACAATGATTGCCGACTGCTTTAAATCACGTTAGCCAGCACCATGATTTCTAGTAACGATTTTCGAACCGGCACCAGCATTGAGCTTGACGGCTCTGTTTGGCGAGTCGTTGAGTTTCTGCACGTAAAACCTGGAAAGGGTGCAGCTTTTGTGCGGACTAAGCTTAAAAATGCCCAAACGGGGAATACCGTTGAGCGCACCTTTCGAGCCGGTGAAACGGTTCCCCAGGCTAATCTCGAGAAAAGTGTCATGCAGCATACCTATCGAGAAGCCGACCAGTATGTCTTTATGGATATGGAAACCTACGAAGAGGCGCGCCTGACGGCAGACCAAATCGGCAGTCGGGTGAAGTATCTCAAAGAAGAAATGGAAGTCACCGTCCTGCGTTGGAATGGGCAGGTGCTGGAGGTAGAGCTGCCTAACTCAGTCGTGCTTGAGATTACCGAAACCGACCCAGGGGTTAAGGGCGACACGGCGACCGGGGGCACCAAGCCGGCAATTTTGGAAACAGGTGCTCAGGTAATGGTACCCCTGTTTATCTCAATCGGCGAAAAGATTAAGATTGACACCCGAAACGATAGCTATTTAGGGCGTGAGTAGATAATCCTTGATAGATTGTTGCTTGCACTTTGCTGGCTAGCCCTTACTAGCTGTATTCATGGAGTTTTAAATAGGTGGATTTAGATTTCAAAGAACTCCGCGAGTTAGTCGCCGCGCTTAATCAAACTGACATTGCTGAGTTGACCCTCAAAAACCCTGAGTTTGAGCTGACGTTACGCAAGTATTCGGCACTGGCTCCCGTCCTCGCAACAGCCGAGGCGGCTGCCCCGCCTGCAGTCGCTTTGCCACCAGTCGCCCCAGCCCCTAGCGCGGCCCCTCCCCCAATAGGGGCACCTGCTGCGCCCCCGGTGGTCGCCGTTGACCCTAACTTAATAGAGGTGACCTCACCTATGGTGGGGACGTTTTATCGGTCTCCGGCCCCAGATGAGCCGCCCTTTGTCAACACGGGCGATCGCATCCAAACCGGCCAGACCATCTGTATCATCGAAGCGATGAAGCTGATGAACGAGCTGGAAGCGGAGGTCACTGGCGAGATTGTGGAAATTTTGGTAGAAAATGCTGAACCAGTAGAATTTGGGCAGTTGCTGATGCGGGTAAAGCCCAGTTAACTGTCTGGCAAGGCTAAATTTTGGGGTTGTGCAAAGATTGGGGCGCTACGCTCAAGTGGGGAGGTAGGGCCGCTGCGCTCGGAGAACTGCCCTACTGAACATATTTATTGAACGTAGCGCTATGACTGTTTGCGTCATTTTGTTGACCTGCTTTAAAGTTGCGTAAAATTACCGTTATTTGCGCTGTGGGCCTGAGTTGATTGCCCCAGGTCAGCCGCCAAATTTGCTATGGTGGTGTACACTACCATGAAAGCTGAAAGCCTTAATTTTTCTATCTGGGAGGTGATTTATCGTCAGACAGTGCCAGATACTCGACCGTGACCCGCAGCGATTGTTACAGACTTGCACGCGTATCGATCTGTTACGCCCCTGTTAGCAGTTGCACTCTTTTGGTCAGATTTTACGTGGAAGGCATCATTCATTCATAAATAAGGAGAGAAGCATGCAAAACAATGCTCGGCAGATTAAGCACTCTGCAAACAAGATTGAGCATCTTGCCTCGCGCCCCAGTCGACTCTATCAGCGATTAGAAGAAGCTCTCCATACCGGCACTGAAGTTTGGTTTAGAATGCCCGGAACACGACTCGTTGGGATTCCCATTCACCTTGACGCTGAGTACGTAGAAGTCGTGGACGTGGATGTTGCAGAAGGCTTTGAAGAAGACGACATTGCAGATGAGCCTTACCAGCGAACGGTGTGGTTAGTTCGGCTGGCTGAGATAAGCGCGATCTCTTACGCGACGGATCGGTGGTCAAAGGATCGCTTTGAGCGTTTGCTGCATGAGTCGCAGGGTGAGCAGGCTTCGACTGACCGGACCCAGGCGGAGCAAGCCCATACGGATGAGCTCCATACCGAGCCCACCGACGCCTCTAGTCTGGATCAATCCCATCAGGGTGAGAGCCAAGAGGGCAGTTAGTAACCAGATCTTTTAGGACAAGCCCTTAGGCAGGTTTTGAGTTTTAAGTTCTAAGTGAATAATGCCCCTCAAGCCTTAAAATTTGGAACTCAAAACTTCTTCCTCAGGATTGTGGGGTGGGGTGAGATGCTACGGGTTGACCGATGGCGTTTAAGATTCGGAAATAGCTGCCGCCGACAATGGCTAGAAAGGCTGTGTAGGCGATCAGCTGCCCCAGGTAGATGCGATCGCGATACCCCAATAGCACTTTGAACAAAACCCCAGGAAATCCTTTATCTGGCAGCAGCTGGCTAGCATCCCACACCTGCGGACCCAGCACACAAGATCCGCCGCCCAGACAAAGGTCTAGCGCTCCCAGTTGACTAATGGCTACAAAAGCCGCGTCCAGATTTTTGCACACAGAGACCACTAACCCCGCCACAATCAACAGCAACAGCACCCCCATCACCTGGAAAAACCGCTGCAGGTTGATACGAATACCCCATCTAAATAGGGCAAAACCGATGAGGGTCGCGCCGATGAGACCTGCGATCGCACCGCCCATCGCCACCGTGCTGCTTTGCAGATTGGTAAACAAAAATAAAACTGTCTCAAACCCCTCTCGCAAGACTGCAATACAGATCAGGCTAAAAATGCTCCAGCCCGCGCTCTCGCTATCGGTCAGGGTCGATTGAATCGCCCCTTCAATTTCTCCCTTGAGCGAGCGAGCCTGCTGGGTCATCCAAATCAGCATCCAGCTCAACATAATAATGGCAACGCTGCAAAACAACGTCTCTAGCAACGGTTTGATCACCCCCTCAAGCTGGGGCAACACGTATTGCAGCTGCCGTATCCCCATCCCCAAAAACAGCCCGATTAGCACGCTGCCCACAATGCCAGCCCCAACGCCGCCATAGACCCAGCGATTGAGCTGCGTTTGACCCGCCTTATTTAAGCAAGCCAGCACAATACCGACCACTAGCGCCGCTTCAACCCCTTCACGCAGGGTAATTACAAAAGTTGGAATCGCCGGAGTTAGATCCATACAGGGGAGATTGGGTAGAGAGGTACACCCTCCATTATGGACTGGGGGAGACGTTTAGGGCAGGGGAGCAGGGGAAGCGAGGGGGGGTGGCAAGGGGGAGAAAGACGCGGGGACACGGGGACAGGGAGATGGGGGAGATGGGGGAGATGGGGGAGATGGAAACTGGCCTTATGCTAACCGCTTCGCCTTATAGCCCAAAGGACAATAAGCCTGCGGGGAAAGGCGCTAAGGCTAAGCTAGCGCCCTTTCCCCCTTTCCCCTTCGTCTTTATCCCAACCCAATCTCCTGCAACCGCTGGCCCAAATATTCCCCAGCTGTTTGGACCAGATATCGTCGTTTTCCATCAGTTTTGCGTACGCAAACGGGGAGTGGGGTGAGGTCAAACTCAGGACGGGGGTGTACAAAAAAGGGCATTGAGAAGCGACGGGCTCGTCCATTGTTAGGGTTAATCACCCGATGGGTGGTGCTTTTGAGCAGGCCGTTGCTGAGGGCTTGGAGCATGTCTCCGGTATCGACAATAATCTGTCCTGGGATAGAGGGAATGGGTAGCCAGCTGCCGTCGGGTTGCAATAGCTCTAGCCCCGACGCAGTGGACTCACATAGGAGGGTGATCAAATTAATATCTTCGTGGGGGGCCGCCCGCAGGCTTTGGGGGGCTACTTCATCTGGGATGGGCGGATAGTGGATAATCCGGAGAATGGAGCTGCCCTCGGCTGCTTCTCGGGCGAAGGCTTCCCTGGGCTGCTCTAGCCATAGGGCACAGGCTTCGAGGAGGCGAGCGGCACAGGTCTCAAGCTGCTTATAGAGCTCAATCATGGCTGGACGAAACTGCGGCACCTCCTTAGGCCAAGGGTTAGCAAGCTCAGCGTCGCCCTCTCGACCTACATGCCAAAATTCTTTAAGGTCAGGGACAGGGTGATCTTTGGCGTGCTCTTTGCCAAATCGAATGAAACCCCGCTGACCCTTGAGCGCGTCATCCTCATAGCTGTGCTTGGTCGCATCGGGGAGCGCAAAAAAAGCCTCAGCCGCACCATAAGCCGACTGGATCAGCCGCTCATCGACTCCATGATGTTCTAAAGCAAAAAAGCCATAGGTTTGTAAGGCTTTCCCAAAGTCTTTGACAAAGGCAGCTTGCTGAGCGGCGGACCCCTCAATAAAAGAGGCAAAGTCTAAAACAGGAATGTTTTGAACAATCATGACAGCGATCAGACGTAAACATACATTTTATACAAGTGAGTAATTTACGCTACGTCAATACGTTGGTTTAAGGGGTGGATCTTTTGTAATCTAAAAAACAAAGAAAAGAAAATTCTGAGCGCTGATGGGTCATGCAGGCAAAATCTGGTCATAAAATCTGGTCATAAAAGATCAGATTTAGGACTTTGTGATGACCACTCAGGGTATTTATTCAAGTATTTATTCCCCGCTTCTTAAAAAACTGGGCTTAGTGCTAATCGGCCTTACCCTGGCCAACTGCTCCGCCTCAGTCGAGCCCCCCACCGCAACTGAACCTGCTACAGAGCCCCTGGCGCAATCGCCCCAAACCATCAAAACCGGCACCCCCATCGCCATCGACGGCTCCAGCACTGTCTATCCGATCAGCGATGAGATGGCCAAGCAATTTCAGTTTGAGTACCCAGATGCCCCAGCCATTGAGGTGACCTTCTCAGGCACGGGCGGCGGTTTCGAAAAATTTTGCGCGGGGGAAACTGACATCAGCGACGCGTCTCGCCCCATCTCGCTGACCGAAATGGAAACTTGCAAAGCCGCGGGTATTCAGTTCATCGAGCTGCCGGTCGCTTTTGACGCCATCACCGTCGTCACCCACCCCGACAACACCTGGGCACAAGACATCACCCTGGACGAACTCAAAACTCTGTGGTCAGGCACAGCCACCCAGTGGAACCAAATTCGCCCTGACTGGCCTGCTGAGCCGATCGTACTGTTTGGCCCTGGATCTGACTCCGGTACGTTTGACTACTTCAACGAAGTTGTGATTGGTGAGGACGGTAGCAGCCGCACCGACTACACTGCCAGCGAAGACGACAATGAGTTAGTGGCCGGGGTGCAACAGGACCCCAACGCCCTGGGTTATTTTGGTTTTGCCTATTACAAGGATAATCAAACTAACCTCAATGCCCTGGCTGTCGATAGCGGTGACGGCCCAGTGGTCCCTTCCGGTGAGACGATTCGCTCGGCGGCTTATCAGCCCCTGTCTCGTCCGTTATTTATCTATGTCAACGTAGATAAGGCCGCTAGCAACCCAACGCTACAAGCCTTTATCGAGTATTACCTGGCCAATGCTCGCACGCGGGTGCCCGCCATCGGTTATGAGCCTTTGCCGAATGAGGCCTATGCGATCGCACTTGACCATTTTCAAAATCAGAAGGTGGGCAGCGTGTTTGACGGCAAAGCCCAGCCTGATTTGACCATCGAGCAGCTGTTGGAGAAAGAAGCCGCGTTTTAGGGAGATAGGATTCAGGCTTCATTTTACGTAACCGTCCTTTGACGGCTTGTAATACTAGGATGTCACCAGCATCCTTGAGGACTGGTGATGCGTCATCACCGGAATGTAAGTCTATGCAAAAATCCCTCCTCAAATTGGGCAGTCTAGCAGGCACGGTTGCCGTTCTAAGCGTAGGCCTTTCCGCACCAGCCATAGCTAGACCCTATCCAGACCGGTTGGGGATTTGCTATTCATTTAACGGCGACGAAGTCGATCTAACCCAACCCTGTGTGATTAGCAGCGGCTATGGGGCCGGTGCCCACTATGTGGCTCTGCAATGGATAGACGGCAGCCGGACGCCTATTGTGATGATCAACGCCTGTGAGCCAGAGGAGTTTGATGAAAGTGGTTTCTGTCGTTACACAGTAGATGAACTGGACGCTGCTGCTTATCAAAGAGATGTTTTTCTAAATGCGACAACAATTTCTGATGAGGAAAATCTGAGTTGTTTCAAGGTCATAGAAACCGGCAATAGTGTTTGCTATCGCTTTGATTGGTACTAACTCCCAGGCTCTGTCGCTACTCTCGGTTCACTCATACACATCTTTACGATGTTTGCATCGACCCAAAATCGTCAATTTCTTTTGAATACTTTTAGGCACAATCAGCGAATATGTTCTGCTGTGCGTTCTGCTCTTTTTATCCTCTATTTTGCAGGGGTAGAGCCTCGAAGGAGGATTCGCCGACCGGAGCCTGGGAATCGGCGGAGGATCAGGGAGAGGGTGGCGAATTGGGGGTAGGTGGAGCGGGGTAATACCCAAACAGGGTAACCGTGGCGGGCTCGCTGACGGCCCCGTCGGCATCCCGAATCGTGTAGGTAAAGCTATCCGGGAGCCCATTGGGGCTGTCTTGACGTGGCGGCAGCGTCATCGTGTAAATCACAGCGCGGCGATCGGCTGAGATTTGAACCTGGGTGTATTGCCCCTGGGTAACAGACTCAACCCTTAGCGTAGCGCTGTCGCTATCTGGGTCTGAGTCATTGGCTAACACGTTGATAAGAACGGGTCCAGGTCGCCCCGTATAGCGATAGTCGTTGCTGTCGCCATTGGCAACTGGCGGGCGGTTGATTCCGGTCACCTGTACGCTCACGGTGGCGGGCTCCGATATCCCCCCAGCCCGATTGCGCGTTGTGTAGGTAAACGTATCGACCCCGTTAAAGTCTGATGGGGGCGTATAGTTGACTGTGCCGTCACCGTTGTTGCTCACCCCGCCTCCAGAGAGGCCTACCCTATCCAGGGAGGCGATCGCAACATCATCCCCTTGATCATTTGCCAAAATCTGAATCGTGACGGGTTGGCCCGGCAGGGTTTGAGCATTGTCATCCCGGGCCGTGGGTGGGGGTGGCCCATTTACTGTGATTTCGACTGTGGCGGGGGTGGTGGCCCCGTTGCGATCGCGAATCGTATAGGTAAACCGATCAATCCCTGTAAACGCTGGGGCCGGGCGATAGGTAAGGGTGCCATCCCCGTTGTTGCCAATGCTGGCCCCAGAGGGGGTATCGCCATCAAGGGCGGCGATCTCAATCTGATCGCCCTGATCTGGGTCGCGATCATTGGCCAATACCGGCAGGGTGACCGCAGTCCCCTGAGCGGTCTGAGCCTGATCATTGTTGGCAATCGGCGGACGGTTCGACGTAGCGGTGGCGGCAGGCGTCGGCGCGGCTTTAACCGTGACACTCACCGTCGCCTTGGCAATCTCTCCTTGAGCGTTGCGCACCGTATAAGAAAACTGATCTTGGGTGGCCTCTGCACCGGGGCTGTAGGTCACAGTGTTGTCGTCATTCATCTTTGCCCGACCTGTTTTTGGGGGGGCCACACTGGTGAGGGTGAGACTGCCGCCCGCCGGATCGCGATCGTTCGTCAATACGTCGAGGGTGATCGGTTGATTAACCTGGGTGGCGGCGCTGTCATCGGCGGCGATGGGCCCGGGCTGCTGGGTGCCGATGCCGCTGAGCGGGAGGGTCGCATCGGTGTCGGTATTACTCTTCACCGTCAGGCTGGCGTAGCGTGCGCCGGGTCCACCGGGTTTGAATTGAATCTCAAGGGTGCAGCTAGCCTCAGGGGCCAGGGTCACCTCGATGCAACCGGACTGTGCGATCGCAAAATCAGCCGCCGTCTGTCCCCCTGTGATTGCCAATGTTTCCAAACTTAAGGAAGCTGTCCCATCGTTAGTAATGGTTACGCGGGTGGCCTTAGCATTGCCCACAAACAGTTCCCTAAAGCTCAGGCTAGAGGGATCAAAGCTCACCCCGGGTACAGCATCTGAGGTGCCCGAGCCCGTCAACGCAATGTCATACTCATTGCCAATCGCCCTGAGCCGGACTGTGGCGGTGCGCTCCCCGGTGGTGCTGGGCTTAAAAATAATCCCCACCTCACAGCTGTCCGCCGGGTCCAGACTGGTCGCGGATATACAATCTTCTTTGTCAATGACAAAATCGCCATCGCCGTTGACCACAAGACTGTCAACGCTCAAGGGCCGATTCCCTGTATTAGTGAGGGTTAAAGTTTGGGGAGTGCTGGGGGTGTTAAGTTCCCGTTCGCCAAATACCAGACGCTCAGCGCTGAGGTCAAGGGCGGCTGGCTTGGCCGGGCGCGACAGCCACTGCATCGCCGCAATGCCCGCCAGTAGGGAAATCACCCCTGCCGCAGCCAGGACAGCGATCAGAGTCGTTTTCAGCTTGGGCCAGCGGGGGGCCGGGGCAGAAATCGGCGTAGCAGCCATAGGCACTGGGGAAACCAGCGGCGATACGAGCAGCCCCAGGTTGTGACGGGTGACCGCAGCTCCCGCCTGATCGCCCAGGGCCTCGCGCAGGCGCAGCGCTCGGGTTAGTGCCGTTTCGGCGGTGGTGATCTCGCCTTCGCCCAGGGCTCGGGTGCCTAGCTGGTGCAGTGACCAGGCTTCTACGGCCCGATCGTCTGTATGCTGAGCCCCTTGCAAACTCTGCTCTAATACTTGCTGCCACTGGCCCCAACGGCCTTGTAGAGAGAGGCGAGCATCTAGCACTCGGCTCAGGGCAAAACAGTCTTGCCAGTAGCCGATCTGGGCAGACCAATCGCTCAGATATTGCAACGTATCTGTACTCTGAAACGTGTGCTGCCCAGCAGGATCGATCGTGGCCTGGTGGGTGAAACACTCTAAAGCGCTGCTCAGCCAGGGCTCGGGGGGCCAACTTTGCTGACAGGGCTCAATCAAATCAGGACAAAGCCGATAAACCGTTGGGGCGTTCTCCGCCGAGGAGTGATTAACTGGCGCGGTGTTTTTTTCTATCAAGTACAGCTCGTGTAGCTCGCTGAGGATGGCCTCAGCATCAGGTAAAGCAGCAATGTCAGCGGCCTGGGCCGAGGTTAAAGCGCTGCCCGCCAGTGCTCCGAGTAGGGCTAGCAGGTGTTGGTGCGATCGCGGCAACCCCCCCATAATTCTTGGTAACAAAGATACGGGCGTGTCAGCATTGACAGGGGTTGCCAGAGTTACCAGAGATTGTTTTTGAGCCTTAACCTGAGCCGCTATTCGTCGCAGCTGTAGGGGATGACCTGAGAGAGATGTCCATAGCACTCGGACTGCAATTTGCTCACTCGGGCTAAGGGAGCGCCCCAGCGATTGCTTGACCAGCGTCAGGCTGTCGTCCCAGGGCAACCCTGTCAGGGTAACGCCCGTCAGAGTGTCTGCTCCATCTTGCCAGTCGCCTTGCGCTGGGGACCCCACTATAAACACCGCAGATGGGGCCGCAGCCATTAACCAATCAAGGTCTGATTTTCCAAGGTTGAGATTATCTAAGACGATCAGCACCTGTTTATCACTCAGTGCCTGCTGTACCTGGATATCGCTGGGCTTATAGGGGGCGCTACTTTCATAAAAGGTCTCGTGCAGGGCTTGCAAAACATCTTTGGCTAGCTGTGGATGCTCAGAGACGTACACCACGCCGTCGCTAAACGCGGCAGTCACCTGGCTGTCGTAGACCAGGTAGCGGAGCAAAGCGGTTTTGCCCACCCCCGCCGCCCCACACAGCTCAATTGACTGAGCCGACTGCAATGCCTGCACAAGGGTCGGGATAATTGCGTTGCGATCGAGCAAATTTTGAAAAGGTTGGGGTCGCCGATCGATTGGGGTTGGGCACGGCCTCACCTGGGGAGGAGCCGCAACATTCAGAACGCCGCCGTGCTCCAGGGTATGGGTGTAGGTATAAAATGCCTGGTGGCGGTGGTCGCCCACCAAAATCTCTCCCTCAAACTCTTCACCCATGTCAATGTGAATGGGGGGTGTTGCGGAAACTGAGACAGGTGCTCTGGGGGATGAGTCAAGCGATGCCTGGGTTTGAAAGAGCAATGCCTGCCACCATAGTGGCCCAGCCTGACCCGGCAAGCGTCCACTCACCTCTGCGGCTTTGAGCCAGGGTAAGCTCAGATTGAGCAAGGCCTCTTTAAGCAGCGGCAACAAGGCATCTGGGTCAGTGGCTTGGGCAGATTCTAAAGCCACATAAAGCAAATGATCCTGCTTGCGCAGCCCCACTTTAGGCGTGATCCGGTGGGGTCGAAAGACGGCCCCCAGTAAAGACGCAATTGCCTGGGGGTCACCTTGTTTGGCAGCAGTCGTGCATTGGGCAGTTGTCCTAAGAGCGGTACGCGCCATAGTAAAGGATAGAAAGCCCTAGGGCGAATGTTTTGACGAATGGGGCAGATATTTAGCTTGAAAATACAGCCGTCAGACGTCAGCATCCGGAAGGAGTTGGGGGGAGAATCAACACTCGATCACATTCACGGCTAAGCCGCCCCTGGCCGTTTCTTTGTATTTTTCGTGCATATCTGCCCCGGTGTCTCGCATGGTTTTGATGACCTTGTCCAGGTGAACGCAGTGCTGCCCATCTCCCTTTAAGGCCATGCGGACCGCATTAATGGCTTTAATGGCCCCCATCGCGTTGCGTTCGATGCAGGGCACCTGGACTAGCCCGCCGACGGGGTCGCAGGTCAGGCCCAGGTTATGTTCCATGCCGATTTCAGCGGCGTTTTCGACTTGTTCGGGGGTGCCGCCGAGGACTTCGGCCAGGGCCCCTGCGGCCATTGAGCAGGCGACGCCGACTTCGCCCTGACAGCCCACATCTGCCCCCGAAATCGAGGCGTTTTCTTTGTAGAGAATTGCGATCGCACCCGCTACCAGTAAAAATCGCACGATGCCCTCGTCACTGGCCCCGTGACAAAATTGGCTGTAGTAGTGCAGTACCGCCGGGATAATGCCCGCTGCCCCATTGGTCGGGGCGGTCACCAGGCGTCCCCCGGCGGCATTTTCCTCATTGACTGCGATCGCATACAGATTGACCCAGTCCAAAATAGACAGGGGGTCACTCAGCGCGGATTTGGGGCGGTGGCTGAGTGACCGATAGAGCGCCGCGGCTCGACGCTTAACTTTTAGCCCACCGGGCAAGATCCCCTCGGTACGGCACCCGCGCTCGACACAGGCTTGCATAACCGCCCACAGTTGCAGCAGACCTGCGCGAATCTCCGACTCGGAGCGCCACACTTTCTCATTCTCAAGCATCAGCTGACTGATAGAGATACGATCGCGCTGACAAAAGGCCAACACATCCCCACAGTTTTTGAAAGGATAGGGAACAGCAGCGGTGTGCAACCGCAACCGATCCGCCTGGGCAGCAGCCTCATCCACCACAAACCCGCCCCCCACCGAATAGTAGGTGCGCTGCTCTAGATACGCTCCTTTCTCACCCAAAGCAGTGAATACCATCCCGTTGGGATGAAAGGGCAGCGGCTGCCAGTGAAACAGCAGATCGGTTTTGTCGTTAAATGCGATCGCATGCCGTCTCAAGACCCACAGCGATTGAGTCAGCCGAATTCGCTGCAAATGTCCTTCTACTAAATCAGGATTCACCGATTCGGGCGCATCTCCTTCTAAACCCAAGAGAACGGCTCGATCGCTGCCGTGACCTCGCCCCGTTGCCCCCAGCGAACCGTGTAGATCAATCTGGATGCGTTTAACCTGAGGCAGCAGGTTTTCTGTTGCTAAGCCGTGGGCAAACCATCGCGC
>JBCDDJ010000041.1:0-24134 GCA_039180385.1 Cyanobacteria bacterium P01_G01_bin.38
GTTGTCGTCTTCCAGGTTAAAGCGACCGTTGTACTCATTAAAGGCATCGGGATAGATAATCTGTAAGTCGCTCAGTGCGCGATCAACGTGATCAGCAGGGACTCTCAGATGGTAATGGGCCCGTGTACTGCGAGGCTCATTGTTAAATAGTCGATAGGGCAACCGGCGCTCGGTATCAACCCCACCCCAAATCGTCAGGCCCTCGCGAGTTTGGGCAGTCCCTGGCAAAGCGGGTAAGGCTGCAAGGGTTAGCGCGATCGCAAGACCAGATACACACCAGCGGGCAAACCGTTTAACCGTCATCTGTATCACTCCTCAAGCATTTCGTGTCGGTAATAGCGCGTAAATCGCTAACATCCTGGATAACATTATGGCAAGTCTGCGGGGGTAGACAGTGGGCCAGTTTTGCGGGTTGGACATGGCTAAGACATTGGCCTCAAAGAGCATGGAGTCCTAAAAATGGCCTGATGCCAAATCGTCAACTCAGATAGTTAGACGCTTACCCAATCTAAAAAGACGGCCACCTAATCTAGAGCCGACCATTATCCCCAAGAGTTAGAAATTCAATCTTTCGAGGCCACGCTCCAGATCATGCAATGAGTTCAATACTGAATCCCATGACCCAGTCACCTGATGCTTGCATGTCAAGACAGATTCGCCAAAACAGGCTAGCTAGGATAAACCCGCCGACGGGAGCTTAACTTACGTTAATCTACCTTCAGAATACCACACGTTTTATTACAAAAAGACGTTTTTGGCGGGTTTCCAGAAAAGCATTTCAAGTCGCCTGATAAGGCCGTCATCGCAGCGAATCTGTGCAGTTCGCCCCATAGAGTTTTGTCAAAAAATATCAAGCTTTCTAATCAATGGTTCACAACTCCTTTTTAGAATTGCCACAATCAAATTAAATACTTCTATAAAGGAATTTGATCGTTGCAATCAAAGAACGTGGTATCTAAAAGTCTGAACATCAATATTGCCCTCGTTTATCTTCTCGGTTAAGAGTCGATATCGCCCAATTTTGATGCAGGGGGGGCTTCACGGTGGTAGGCGCTCTCGTTAAAGTGCTTGATCCCTCTAGGGCTTATGGGCAGGTGGCCTAAATTATCCCGGCAGACGCTAAAAATGTTGCTCAGAAAGTAGCTCGTTGTAAGCGTTGTTTTGGGCTTGTATGACGATCAAAAGGTGCTTAAAAAGAGGAGGGCAATCTCACGATCCGCTGTGACGTAAAGCGACAATTGATCGATAGATTTTAGGACTAATAGCCATCCTTCAGTTACCCATATGCATTAGGGTCGTAGAGCGTTTTTGAGGATGCCTGCTTGCTGGTTTGAAAATGACTTATCCAAGGTAAAAAAGTTATGACCATTGCGATTGAAAAAACACCAAGTCAGTTGAATACAAAGGCTGGCCCTAAACGAGTCGGCATCCCTAGAGAAGTCGGTCCAGGCGAATGTCGGGTGGCTGCGACCCCCGCCACGGCTAAAAAACTTCAGTCTTTGGGCTTTACAGTCATGGTAGAGCAGGGAGCCGGGGCGGCAGCTCAATTTTCTGACCAGGCCTATCGAGAGGTCGGTTGCGAAATCGTCGAGCAGACCCAAGCGCTGTGGGCACAGGCAGATGTGATCCTCAAGGTGCAGGCCCCTCAGCACCATCCTCAGCTAGGTCACCACGAGTCAGACCTGCTGCGCCCTGAGCAAACTTTGATCAGCTTTATTTGGCCTGCTCAAAATACGGAGTTGGTCAATCAGCTGGCCCAGCGTCAGGCTACCGTGCTGGCTATGGACAGCGTGCCTCGGATTACGCGGGCGCAAAAGCTTGACGCCCTCAGCTCGATGGCCAATATTGCCGGTTATCGCGCGGTGATCGAGGCCGCGAATAATTTTGGCCGTTTCTTCACCGGGCAAATTACGGCGGCGGGTAAGGTGCCCCCTTGTAAAGTGCTGGTGATTGGGGCGGGCGTCGCTGGGCTGGCGGCCATTGGCGCGGCTAAGGGGCTGGGCGCAGTCGTGCGTGCTTTTGACACCCGCCCGGTGGTCAAAGAGCAGGTAGAAAGCATGGGAGCCCAGTTTCTCATGCTGAATTTTAAAGAGGATGGGACTGGTGCGGGCGGCTATGCCAAGACCATGAGCCCAGAGTTTATCGAGGCAGAAATGGCTCTCTTTGCCCAGCAGGCTAAGGAAGTGGACATTATCATTACCACCGCCCTGATCCCTGGCAAACGGGCACCGCTGCTGGTAACCCAGGCCATGGTAGACAGCATGAAACCGGGCTCCGTGATCGTCGATATGGCAGCAGAGCAAGGCGGCAACTGTGAGGTCACTAAGCCGGGTGAAATCTACCAGTACAACGGCGTCACCATCGTGGGGGTGACTGATTTCCCCAGTCGCATGGCCAGCCAGTCAAGCCAACTCTACGGCACTAATCTGGTCAATCTGCTCAGCGACATGGGTGGAGCTGAGCGCTACGCGATCAATCTTGAGGATGAAGTGGTGCGCGGAGCCCTGGTCACCCATGGCGGCGAGGTCACCTGGCCTGCGCCCAAACCCCCTGCGCCACCAGCGCCGCCGAAACCTGTGGTGAATGAGGTCGCTGAGCCTGAGGCCGTGGTCAGTGAGGCCTCGGCGAAACCCGGTGTAAAAATTCCCTGGAAGCCCCTTGGCCTGATCCTGGTCACGCTAGCCCTATTGGGGCTTGGCCTCGGAGCCCCGGCGTCATTTTTGTCACACTTTACGGTGTTTATCTTGGCCTGCTTTGTCGGTTGGCAGATCATTTGGAATGTGTCGCCGTCACTGCACACGCCCCTGATGAGCGTCACCAATGCCATTAGCGGCATCATCATCATCGGCGGCATGTTGCAAATCTCAGGCATGGGGACGTCGGCCACGACGATTTTGGGCGCGATCGCAATCTTCATCGGCACCATCAATATTTCGGGGGGCTTCCTGGTCACCCAGCGCATGCTGAAGATGTTCCGGAAATAGACGTACAAAAATCACGCATAGAAACCCAGTACAGAAACCCAGTACAGAAACTATGACTAACAACCTTGTCACAGTGGCGTATTTAGCCGCCATTGTCCTGTTTATCTTGAGTTTAGGGGGGCTTTCTAACCAAGAAAGCGCCAAGCGAGGCAACCTCTACGGCATTATCGGTATGGTGATCGCCCTGGTTGCCACCGCCCTGGGCAGTCAGGTCAGCGCCTATGGCACCCTGATTGCAGCGGTCGTCCCAGCCGTGATTATTGGCTCGATTTTGGCCTCACGGGTGGTGATGACCTCCATGCCTGAGCTAGTGGCGATTTTGCATAGCTTTGTGGGGCTTGCCGCCGTGCTGGTGGGGGTCGGCAACTATTTGCAACCCGACCTCACCCTGATCGGAGTCGAGGAAACCATTCACGCAGTCGAGATCTATATCGGCGTCTTTATCGGGGCGGTGACGTTTACCGGCTCCGTCGTCGCCTTTGGCAAACTCCGGGCAATTATCAGCAGCAAACCGCTGATGCTGCCCGCTCGTCATTTTCTGAATCTATCGCTGTTGGCAGCGACCCTAGGGTTGGGCTACTGGTTTATGACTGTCGAGGGCACCAGCGGATTGACCCCCTTGCTGGCGATGGTTGCGATCGCGTCACTGCTGGGTATCCATCTGGTCGCTGCCATTGGCGGGGCCGATATGCCGGTGGTGATCTCCATGCTCAACAGCTACTCCGGCTGGGCAGCGGCGGCGGCGGGCTTTATGCTCTCCAACGACCTGCTGATTGTCACCGGGGCCCTGGTGGGCAGCAGCGGGGCAATTTTGAGCTATATCATGTGCCGTGCCATGAACCGCTCCTTTATTAGCGTGATTTTAGGCGGCTTTGGCACTGGCTCCGGCACAAAGGGCGCAGCCGCTCAGGTCGAGGGCAGCGTCACCGAAACCAGCCTGGATGAAACGGTTGAGCTCCTCACCCGAGCGCAAAGCGTGATCATCACCCCCGGCTATGGTATGGCCGTCGCCCAGGCTCAGCACGCTGTCTCAGACATCACGAAGATGCTTTGCGATCGCGGTATCCAGGTCCGTTTTGGCATCCACCCCGTCGCCGGACGCCTACCCGGCCACATGAATGTCCTCTTGGCCGAGGCCAATGTGCCCTACGACATCGTGTTGGAGATGGACGAAATCAACGCAGATTTCAGTCAAACCGACGTAGTGTTGGTGATTGGGGCCAATGACACCGTCAACCCCAGCGCCCTCGAAGATCCCAACAGTCCCATCGCCGGTATGCCTGTCTTAGAGGTGTGGAACGCCAAAGACGTCATCGTCATGAAGCGCAGTCTAGCCAGCGGCTACGCTGGTGTCGGCAATCCCCTCTTTTATAAAGAGAACACGCAGATGCTGTTTGGCGATGCCAAGACCAACTGCAATGCAATGTTGGGTAAGTTGCAGACAGTGACGTCGCCGGAGCTGGCGCTGGCAAAGTAGATAGAGGGCAGAGGGGCATGGGGAATTTCTCCCCTGCTCCCTGTCCCTCTATTCTCACTACTCACCACTCACCACTCTCCACCTTCCCCCCAAATTCCCCCTTATCCAGCTAGAATGAAATCATAACTTTGAGAATGATTATCATTGCTAGCTGATGGCAACGTTAGAGGTCCAAAATTTATCGGTTAACTACCGGGGGGTAAAAGCTGTAGAGAATATCTCTTTGCGGCTACAGCAGGGGGAATTAACCGGACTGATCGGCCCCAATGGAGCTGGTAAGAGCACCTTGATTAAGGCCATGTTAGGGTTGGTGCCCGCCCATCGCGGGCAGGTTTTGTTAGATGCCTGTCCGCTGTGTCATCAGCGCCATCGGGTGGCCTATGTGCCGCAGCGATCGCAAATTGATTGGGACTACCCCACCAGCGTTTGGAATGTAGTGATGATGGCAGCGACCAGTAGTCAGCAGTGGTGGCGGTCGCCCAGCCGTGAGACAAAGCGTTTGGTGGCAGAGGCGCTAGAGCAGGTGGATATGTTTGCTCTGCGGCGGCGTCCGATTGGGGCGCTCTCGGGTGGGCAGCAGCAGCGGGTATTTTTAGCCCGCGCCCTGGCTCAGGGGGCGGATGTTTACTTTTTTGATGAGCCGTTTACGGGTATTGATCAAAAGACGGAAGCGCTGGTGTTGGGCCTGTTTTCAGAGCTGAGAAAGACGGGCAAGACACTACTGGTGTGTAGCCACGAGTGGGGCGATAGCCTAATGCAATATGACCGTTTGCTGTTGATGAATCGTCAGCTGGTGGCGAACGATTGTCCGCAGGCAGTGCTGACGTTAGAGAATATTCACCGCGCCTACGGACAGAATTTGCCAGCGCAGGATGGCTATCGGGAAGTGCCATTTGTGTGCTAAGCAGGCTACTCAGCCAAAAGAGAAGGAACCCGGCTCCTTCGGCCAGCTAAAAAGATCCCCTAACTCTTGATAAGGAATTTCCCTCGGTTGGTGATGAGCGTTCTATCCTGCCTTTGAGGCGCGCCGTGACAAGTTTACGAATGATCTGATTCTGTACGAGGGCTACTGCCTTGGGCGCACGCCGTGACGCCCCTACGGTCCTCCACAATCCAAAATCTAAAATCTCCCCCTGCGATCCTCCCTTTCGCCCCTACCCCTTCACCTTTCGCCTCATCCCCCATGCTCACCATGCTCACCGATCCCCTCGCCTACGATTTCATGCGCTATGCGCTGATCATCGGGCTGTTGATCGGCGCATTCTGCCCGGTGGTGGGCACCTACCTGGTAGTCCAGCGAATTACGCTACTGGGCGACGTCGTCGCCCATGCGGTGCTGCCGGGGCTGGTATTGGCGAATTTTTGGGGAGTTAATTTTGCGGTCGGGGCGTTTGCGTCGGGGATACTGGGGACGGCTTTGATTTCCTGGATTCGCAATCATTCCCGGGTCAAGGCAGATGCAGCGATGGCGCTGACGTTTGCGAGTTTCTTTGCGTTGGGAGTGCTGTTGCTGACGATGCTGGAGACGCGTCTGGACCTGGAGGGGTTGCTGTTTGGCGATATTCTCAGCGTCACGCCGACAGATATTTGGCAGACGGCGGTGACCGCGCTGGTGATTTTAGGACTGGTCATCTTTTTCTATCGTCCGATGCTGTTTTTTACGTTTGACCGGGTTGGGGCGGCGGCGGCGGGGCTGCCGGTGGGCTGGCTAAATGCGGGCATGATGGCGGCGATCACGGTGACGATCATCGTGGGCATGCAGATGGTGGGGGTGATTTTGGTAATTTCGCTGATGGTAGGGCCTGCGACGACGGCCTATCTCCTGGTGAAAGAGCTGCATCAGATGATGGCTTTGGGGGCCGGGCTGGGTGCGATCGCAAGTACCGTGGGCATCTATCTCAGCTACTACTTTGACTGGCCGACCGGACCTGCGATCGCGCTGGTGGTGTTTGCGATGTTTTTACTCGCGCTGCTATTTAGCCCCAGCCAGGGGATTTTGACCCATCGGAATCGTCACGGTTAGTTGCCGAATGGAGCAACCCTACTGAGCATAAGCGATCCCACTTATGCAGACCCCGTAAATTTTAAGACTGACGCGGGGACACGGGGATAGGGAGACGCGGAGAGCTGCGTCTTAAGCTGGACGCAGTACTAATTTCCAGCCAAATCTTTCGGTGCTAATCGGCCATATCCGCCGAGCCCCAATAGCCAAATAATCACCATGAGCCAGTGCAATACCACAGGTGGCCAGAGTGAACCACTCTGAAGGTAGCTGAGCGTACATACCACACCCAATAACCCCGCCAAAGTCAGAAAGATAGGATTGTAGAAAGTCTCGCGACGCTCAGTCATGATCAGCAGTGCGTTGAGGGGATGGAACACGATAAAAATGACCAGACTGGCGATAGCCCAGCTCCATAGATTCTCAGGACTTGCAGCATTAGGCCGAGGGATTAACAGTACTCGAAACAGGACCTCTTCAAAAATGCCAGGATAGGGCAAAGCAACCAGCACGGTTGGGATGACAATTTTCCAGTCCTTGATCAGTTCAACCCGGAAAAAGCCAGTCCAAAAACCGAAGGGTAGTCCCACCAGGGCAAACACGCCTAACAACATTGCAGCTGTGAACCAATCCGAGAGCGTCGGCAAAGTAGAGAACGCTAACCAGAGGCGGGTTTGGAGGAGATTCATGAGGGGGACGCGGGGAGGGGGGGACGCGGGGACGCGGACAAGTAGGGACTAATGCTCTGCCTACCCAGGTCAGCCTTGATAAGGGAACACCAGAACTCATCCATTACCCATTACCCATTACCCATTACCCTCCAAAATCCAAAATCCTCAAAGTGCTTCTACAATCCTAAACCGCACATGATTCAAAGCTAAATCTCCAATCTTGACCTCTAGCGAATCATCCGCCATCTGCATCCTTTCGAAGGGTACCTCTTTGGCCATTTCGATGTGATACCACGGGAGCCCCATGAAAAAGCGGGTGGGGTAAGGGCCGCCTTCTTGCACATCATCGACGTTAGACTCCATCGGTAACCAACCGATGCCGGGCACATAAAACTCAACCCAAACGTGGTTAAACTCGGGTTCTAGTAAAATGCCTATCTGGTCGGCTTTGGGGGGGCACTTGTAGCGACCAACGGTGCGGCAGGCGATGCCGTTGAGGCGACACAGGGCCAGCAAGAGCCCCACATATTCTCCGCAGGAGCCAATGCCGCGATCGAGCACGATATCAGGGGTATCGATGGCGGGGCGAATGCCATAGGACAGCCGGTCATAGACATAGTTGCGAATGCTCAGCACTTTGCGCAGCAGGTTGGTTTCACTGCCCACCGCAAGCCGCGCAGCCTCACGGACAACGGGTAAATCCATTGCCAGCTCATCATCGTCCACCAGGTAGCGCTGCTGAAACTCGTCGGAGAGCGCGGTAGTATTTTCGACGTGGCGAGGAGTGATCTGATATTTAATCCCCCTGACCTCGAGCTGGGCACGCCAGCCAAACAGATGACGCTCATGGGGTTCTAATCGATCAAACTTAAAGACAGCCACATCCTGACCGTTGACCTGCTCAACGGTGAAGGGTAACCCTACTGGCTCAACGGATATCACCCGCTGTCGATGGGTGTTGGCCGGTAGCGCCATGCGCCACTGTAGCTGGTCAATATGGACGGCATCTAGGGGCTCTAACTCTTCAGCGTAGACCATCTCTACGCGGTAGCCGTTGGAGACGGCGTAGTTGCCCTGGCGCTGAAAGGTGAGGGGATGGAGGAAGGTGCGATCGCGAAATGTCAGCTGATAGGGAAACTCTGGCGTATTCGGATTATCCCGCACGTAGGGTTCCTCAATGGCATAGCAAAGCCACACCATGCCCCCCTCTGGCGTCGTCTCAGCAGGGACGGCGAGCCCGGTCGGTGAGGCAAAAGGTGTCAATACATTGACCAACTGTTCGCCCGTGGCCCGGTCTAAGCAGTAGACCGTTTGCTCTAGCTGGTCACACAGCCACAGATATTCCGCCGAGACGGCGATATTCTCAACGCCGATGCCCGGTAAAGCAAACTGGGTGATGTGCTGATAAGAAACCGCATCGTAGATAAAAATATAGCCCGCGCTTTTAGAAGCTATATAGAGAGTTTGTTGCCACACGGCAACACCATCAACCGTGTAAGGCAACGTAATCACGGGCTCCAGCATGAGCGTTGCAAGCGGTCCAACCAGGACCTCATTTTCCCTGGCAAGCCAGAGCTGATCCTCCCAAAGGGCCACTCCGGTCGCTGGCTTAAAGTCATCGACCTGGCGCGAATTGAGGATACGACTGTCTCCAGAAATGGGATCAATCTGGAGCAAGTAGCCTTGAATCGTATCAAGCGATAGCAACTTTCGGGTCTGACCTGGCACGTCGTGAATCGCTAAACCCGAGAGTGAATAGGCTCCCACCGGATATAGGGGCATGCCTGGTAGACATCCGTTTGCCTCTGGGGGCGAGGCTGTGGTAACCGAGTCAGTTTTTGAGGGAGCAGATGCAGACAGGCCAGTGTCGGGCATAAAGCAGTGGTTATGGGGGGACTTAAACTTACGTTACAATGCCTAGGATAGTGGCAAGTGTATAACACAACCAGTTTTAATCAATGCTGACGGAGCTTCTGCCCTTTTCGATTCATTTTGATACCACCCTGATTGCGGGCGTTGCCCTGTGGGCGCTGGCTTTGTACTTGGGGTTTTCCCCCGTGGGTGATTGGTTTGCAGAGCAGCTCTGCCGCTGGTTTAACTTTGCAGAACGCTCTCTGTATACCTCAGCCGAAGAGTTTGAGCGCACCCGGGTGGCCCGCGAGTCACAAAATGCTTTCTACGCTTCAATTTTTAGCATTATCCCTTTCTTTGTGGTCGGTACGCTGTTTAATTACACGGTCGCCTGGGGGCTAGGCCGCAGCTGGACGATCAGCATGGGCATCATCGCCTGCATTGGCTGCGGTGTGTACGAATTGGGGCGCAGGGATAGTCAGGCCGATTAGTGGGAGATGGGTCAGCAGCGAAAGCATCTAGTTAAGCGGCGGGCTCAATCTGTTCATTTTCAGGTATTTCCCATTCGATTGACGCACAGTCAGCTAGATAATCATCAACCATATCCGGCATATGCTTTTTGAGGGTAGACAGGGGGTTCACTGGCGAATAGTAGAGTACGACTAGGGCTTCATGGGTGTTGTTACGAGGTTCGTAAACATCCCACGATTCCAGGAAGTAGTGGTCAGCCTCATCTAATGAACTGTGATGCCCGAGTACATATTCCCTGTAATAGCCCTGGTGATGAGAAAAATCAGCCTCCAGCTCTTTGAGGAAATCTTCTAACGACATATCAGCGGTTCCCCCACCTGTCAGCGGTAAACAGGGGGCATCCGGCATTGGTTGTGCCATATAGAGAATTCTGGGAGGATCTCCATCCCAAGCAGAATAAGCAGAGCGTTTAAGTGGTCTGGCTTGAGTCATTGCTACCCCCAGAGTTTCCAAGTGCAATCGTGTTCTTTGCCACCTCGATAGCGGGTCTTCGAACCAAACCCGTCATACTCACTGGCTATATCTTTGCAGCGTTTCTTGGCTTGTTTGGAAGTGCTGGCTTCGATGATCTCGTATCCGTTTTGCAGCTTAGCGTTTTCCTCTGGCAGATATTGGCCAAAATCTTCAAGGGTTTTTTCAATGCTATTTTTTTGACTGAACGGGCTCCACATGGCTATGTTGTCCTTGACTCTTTGACAAGCTGTTCGGCATTTTAGCAAGGCCTGTCAGTCAAATGGAATTCCCGGTTTACATTCCCCTTGGTCCCTGGCGTATCCATCCCCATTTTTTGTTTGAAGCGCTGGCCTACAGTGTGGCGCTGCGACTAACGCTGTGGAATAGCCGCAAAGATTTGCTAACGGCCACCCAGCGCAGCTCAGTGGTAGTGGGCGGCATGGTGGGGGCGCTGGTGGGGGCTAAGGTGCTGGTGATGCTCCAGCATATCTATTTAGCCTGGGAGGATTTATCCCAATATGGGCTGTTGCTCATCCAGGGTAAAACGGTGGTGGGGGCCTTGCTGGGCGCAGTCATTGGCGTTGAGCTAACCAAAAAACTGATTGGGGTGACGCGCTCCACTGGCGATTGGTTTGTAGGACCGCTGATTGCCGGAATGATGGTTGGGCGAGTGGGATGTTTTTTGACCGGGTTGAGCGATCGCACCTACGGTGTCGCCACTAACCTCCCCTGGGGAGTCGATTTTGGTGATGGTATTTCTCGGCATCCGACCCAGCTCTACGAGATTGTATTTTTGCTCGGTCTGTGGGGCTTGATTTGGCTCCAGGCAAAGCGCCGAACGCTCAAGCAGGGTGAGAAATTTCAGATATTTATGGTGGGCTATCTGGGCTTTCGTCTGCTGGTGGATGGGATTAAGCCTGATTTTCATCCTGTTTTAGGGCTAAGTGCGATTCAGATCGCATGTTTGCTGGGGCTAGGGTATTACTGGCGAACGATTCGGGATTTTAGATTTTAGATTCTGGGTGAGGTGATGAGGTGGTGAGATATCAGCGTACTCACATTCTTGCGTTCCCCCATCCTCCCCCTATCGCCCCCATCCCCCCATCTCCGCGTTTCCCCATCCCTCATCTTCCTCACCTTCTAAAATAGAATCACGCCTTCTCAGAGCCTCCTCCTATGCCGTCTCCATTTCCTGGAATGGATCCTTATCTGGAGCATCCACAAACCTGGCCGAATGTGCATCATCGGTTGATTAGCGCGATTGCCATCGCGTTAGGCCCCCAGCTGCGTCCAAACTATCGAATCGTGGTGGAAGAGGCGGTTTACCAAACCGATGGCACTGACTCAGTTTTGATTGGAATTCCAGACGTTTCAGTGCCTCGACGGGAGGCCAGCATCGCGAGTACGACAGCGACCCTGTCAGCGCCAACAACCCAGCCCATCTCAGTGACCTTGCCGGTGCCTGAAACCATCCGACAGGGATATTTGGAAGTTCGCGATATTGCCACTGATTCGGTCGTAACTGTGATTGAAGTGCTCTCACCCACTAATAAGCGCACTGGCAAAGGACGTAACGACTATCAAATCAAGCGAGAAAAGATATTTAGCAGTGCAACCCACCTGGTAGAAATTGACCTACTCCGTCAGTGGGCTCCGATGCCTGTGTTACCGAACGAGATCCACACGTCCTATCGAATCCTTGTCAGTGCTAGCGATCAGCGTCCTCAGGCAGATTTGTATGCGTTTAATTTGCCAGATGTGATTCCGACCTTTGGGCTGCCACTCCTTGATAAGGAAACAGGTCCTCAGGTCGATCTCAAATCGCTGCTGGATGATATCTACGAGCAATCTGGTTACGATCTCGTGATTGACTACAAAAAGCCCCCCATGCCTGGGCTCTCTGATGCTGATGCTGCCTGGGTGGAGGATTGGCTAAGACAGCAGGGGCTACGGTAAGGCCACTGGATGCTGACCGTAAAAGGGCACGGTTTCAGACCAGTGGGGGCGTTGGCCTTGTTGCCATTGGGTGTGGGCGAGTGCTAGGACACCTGTGACGGATTCACCCAGGCCTTGGCCAGTGGATAGGTCAATACGATGCAAGACGGTTTCCCAGGCGGCGAGTTTAGTGTGCCAGTCGGTCGCGGCCATGACGACTTCTGGGATGAGGGTTTCTAACCCTGCTGATTGATGGCGGTAGATGGCTCCGTAAACATCGCCGCGTTTGGCGGGCATGGTGATTGCGATCGCAGCCTCAGTTTGTGCTTGTACAGCCACGGCAGCGAGGGACGAAATGCCAAAGAGGGGAATATCAAGCTGCTGGGCCAGGGTCCGGGCGATGACCACACCGATGCGAGTGCCAGTGAAGCCGCCGGGGCCTTTGGCAACAGCGAGGAAGGTGAGGTCTTGCCAGGTGTGTGGGGTGATGAAGGTGCTCAGGTGCTCGTGGAGATGGCTGGAGAGATCGCGGCCCAGGTTCCACACTTGATGGCGAGTTTCGGTCTCAAAGTTGCTGAGGGCGAGGCCGAGATCTGGGGTGGAGGTGTGGAGGGCGAGACCCAACATGGTTGGTTGGTTATGAACAATGGCTTTTTATCATAGCGTCATACCCAACCTAAAATAGGATGCCCCAAAGCAAAAGGGGGAATTTCGTAGGGGCAATGCCTTGTGCTGCTTGCCCTGTCGTGTTGGATGCAGGTAACTAAAACCGCTACATGTTGGGGTTGGCTAGGTGATAAATGGGCCGCGCGGGACTTTCCCTCCCGCCCCCTCCCTTTTGCTCTAGCGTGAACGGCTGCCTGGGGTCCCAGGCTCCCCCAGACCCCCCGAACTAGATTCGGGCTTCGTTTAGGGAAGGGCGGTTGGTGGGTTAGTCGAGAAGTCGCCGAGCGGTTTTTTAACGTGAACCTGCGCAGGCAGGTTTCGTAAATGTCGTTGTGGTTTCCAACCGCCAGACCACCAGAACTTGATGGCTTAGCGCTTTATTATCGATTTGTGTTCTAAACTGACAGTCGATGAGGCTACATGCCGTTTAAGATTTAAATGCACACGCACTTATAGAGTCATCGCAGTGAATAGTTTTAACGCAAAACAGTCTCTAACCGTTGGCAGCCAGACTTATCAGATTTACAGCTTGCCCGAAGCGGCGAAATCCTTAGGCGAGATTAGTCGCCTGCCCTATTCACTCAAAGTATTACTCGAAAATTTACTGCGCTACGAGGATGGCCGCACTGTTAAAGCTGAAGATGTGCATGCGATCGCAGATTGGCTAAAGATGCAGACCTCCCAGCGAGAGATTGCCTATCGTCCGGCGCGGGTCTTAATGCAAGATTTTACTGGGGTGCCAGCGGTTGTTGATCTGGCCGCAATGCGTGATGCCATGGTCTCCCTCGGCGGCGACCCAGACAAGATTAACCCGCTATCGCCTGTAGACCTGGTGATTGACCATTCGGTGATGGTGGACTCGTTTGGCAGTGACGAAGCCTTTGGGGATAACGTCAAGCGCGAGTTTCAGCGTAACAACGAGCGCTACGCTTTTTTGCGGTGGGGTCAGCAGGCGTTTGATAACTTCCGGGTGGTGCCGCCGGGGACGGGGATTTGCCATCAGGTCAACCTGGAATACCTGGCTCAAACGGTCTGGACAAAAGAAGAGAATGGCGAGACGATTGCCTACCCTGACACCCTGGTGGGCACCGATAGCCACACCACGATGATCAACGGTCTGGCGGTGCTGGGCTGGGGCGTGGGCGGCATTGAGGCTGAGGCGGCGATGCTGGGTCAGCCGATTTCGATGTTGATTCCAGAGGTGGTCGGCTTTAAGCTAACGGGCCAGCTACCGGAGGGAGCCACTGCAACTGATTTGGTGCTCACCGTCGTCGAGATGCTCCGGGCCAAGGGCGTGGTGGGCAAATTTGTCGAATTTTACGGCGATGGGCTGGATCATTTGACCCTGGCGGATCGGGCCACCATTAGCAATATGGCCCCTGAGTACGGAGCCACCTGTGGTTTCTTTCCCATTGATCAAGAAACCATTCACTATCTGAAGTTCTCAGGTCGCGAGGATGATCGGGTTGCCCTGGTTGAGGCCTATGCCAAAGCCCAGGGGCTCTGGCGTGATGCGGAGAGTCCTGACCCGATCTTTACAGATACGCTGCTGCTCGATTTGGCAACGGTGGAGCCGTCTTTAGCGGGCCCCAAGCGTCCTCAAGATCGGGTGCTGCTTTCCCAGCTGGCAAACCAGTTCAAAACCTCTGATTTCCCCACCTTTAGCGGGTTACCCTACGAGCAAACCCGATCGACGACCTTGGCTAGCGAAGGCTACGACCTCAGCGATGGGGCCGTGGTGATTGCGGCGATTACCAGCTGTACCAATACGTCCAATCCATCGGTGATGGTGGGGGCGGGGCTGGTGGCTCGTAAAGCCCGTGAGAAGGGGCTGAGCGTGCAGCCCTGGGTGAAAACGTCTCTGGCTCCGGGTAGTCAGGTGGTGTCTGATTATTTAGAAAATGCGGGGCTCCAGGATGACCTGGATGCGCTCGGGTTCAATCTGGTGGGCTACGGTTGCACCACCTGTATCGGTAACTCAGGTCCGTTGCCTGCGCCCATCGTCAAGGCCATTGAGGAAAAGGACCTGGTGGTGGGGGCCGTGCTCTCGGGCAATCGTAACTTTGAGGGACGGGTGAGCCCCTATACTAAGGCGAACTATCTGGCGTCGCCGCCGCTTGTTGTTGCGTATGCGATCGCAGGCAATCTCGCCATCGATCTCAAAACCGAACCCATCGGCCAGGACCAAAACGGCAACCCTGTCTACCTCAAAGACATCTGGCCCAGCAGTGAGGAAATTAAAGCCGTGCTCAGTACGGCCCTAACCCCAGAGATGTTTCGCAGCCGCTACAGCAATGTGTTTACGGGCGACCAGGCTTGGCAGCAAATCGAAGCTGCTGCTACCCAAACCTACGGCTGGGACAGCGACAGCACCTATGTCCAAAATCCACCCTACTTTGAGGGCATGAGCGCCACGGTCAACGGCGGCGGCAGTGCGGATATTATCGGGGCCAGACCGCTGGCATTGCTGGGCGACAGCATCACCACTGACCATATCTCACCGGCGGGTGCGATTAAGAAAAGTAGCCCAGCGGGCGGCTACCTGGTAGATAACCAGGTTGAGCCCTTAAACTTCAACTCCTACGGCTCCCGACGGGGCAACCATGAGGTGATGATGCGCGGCACCTTTGCCAATATTCGCCTCAAAAACGAAATGGCCCCCGGCACCTCAGGCGGTGTGACTAAGTACATGCCCTCTGGGGAAGAGATGTCGATCTACGACGCTGCCATGAAGTACCAGGCAGAAGGCACCCCCCTGATCGTGGTGGCAGGCAAAGAATATGGCACTGGCTCCTCCCGTGATTGGGCGGCTAAGGGCACCCGATTGCTGGGGGTCAAAGCTGTCATCGCCGAGAGTTACGAGCGCATCCATCGCTCAAACCTTCTAGGGATGGGCATCTTGCCGCTGCAATTCCCCGAGGGCGTTAACCGTCAGACGTTAAATTTAGAGGGTACAGAAACCTTTGATCTGACCGGCCTGAGCGGCGGCATCGAACCCCGCATGACGGTCAACTGGGTGATTCACTACGCCGATGGTCGCACCGTTGAGGTGCCCTTGCTCTGCCGCATTGACACCCTCGACGAGGTGGAATATTTCCGCAATGGTGGCATCTTGCATTATGTCCTACGGCAGCTGGTAGCGGCTTAAAGCAGGTTTGAGTCGGATTCCCAATTCAGAATCTTTGTGAGATGGGACAACCTGTCCCCTCCAATGAGGGTCGAGGGGGGGGTGGGGATATTGCGCTAACGACAACAGTAGGTCATCCACGTTGACAAAAAATAAGGTATAACCGTAGGACAATTCCTTAACGGGTTCCATGGTTGTCAGAAACATATTGCTCGGCACGACCAAGTTTTTTCTTGGGATCTTCATAGCCTTGATCATACTTGCCCTGGCCGGTGCCGCCACCGGGCGATATTTCCTCACCCGCCTCTCAGAGCTGCCCGAGCGACCACTCTTTGACAATGATGCGCCTGCCCAGCCCGAGCAGGCAGCGCCAGCAGCGCCCTCGGCCAGTGCTCCCCAACCTGCCGCGCAACCCGCCGCACAGCCGGCTAGCCAAGACCCAGGCCTCTACAAAGTCGTCGTGACCTATCCCCAGGGCCTGCTCGTCCGAGATGGACCTGGTTTTGATTACGCCACCCTAGATGGCGTTGAGTATGACGAGGAGTTGACCGTCCTCGAAGAAAAGGACGTCTGGTATAGAATCAGAACAGCCAGTGGAAAAGAAGGCTGGGTCAAGGGCAAGAATAATACAGAGAAAATCGATTAGAAGCTTGGGCGGGGATTCGATGCCATCCTGCTTCTTGGGCGGGGACGAGGTATTGGCTTGAGCACTGAAGACCGTATTACGTGTTCACCCATTCCTCCACTTTCTTGTAAAGAAAATTTTCTCAACCTAAACCTTAGTTACAGAATGAATGATGCTGCTCGGATCAGGCCAGACAGAGTGATAGCTTGATTTAACGTCTTTAAAACCCGTTAATAACATCTGGTTAACCTGCTATGCATAACGTCCAGAAAGATTGGTTGAGTGCCGTCGTGACCGCTGCACTTGGAGCAGGCATTGTTACCACCCTTGCGGTTAGTCACGGTCAAAATCCGCTGGTGGGTCTGGCGATTACGGCATTTGCAGCAGGGGCTGCGGTGGTGTTTGATGCTTTTTTGTAAGAGCCCTCACCCTAAAGCCCTCTCCCAAAGTTGGGAGAGGGCCTTTGAGCGGAGTTAACTCTTCTTTAAGTTAAAGGACTTTACTAATGGGGCCGAGCCTTATTAGGTAAGCCTTTCCCCCCTTCTCCCAAGCTTGGGAGAAGGGGCTTGGGGATGAGGGCAAAAAAATGGGAGCCTCGTTAGAGGACTCCCATATGCTGTTATCTAATCTGTTGCTACGTGACTTTCAGAATGGAAGGATTCGCTGCTTAATGCAGGGTTTCTAACCCAGGGCTTCTAGGTAATCGCGAACGCGATTGCGGCGCTTGGGCTGGCGGAGCTTTTGCAACGCCTTGGACTCAATCTGGCGGACGCGCTCTCTGGAGAGCTCCAGGGTGCGGCCAATCTCAGCCAGTGAGTAGGGGATGCCGTCACCGAGGCCAAACCGCAGGCGGATGACTTCTTGCTCGCGGCTGGTGAGGTCAGACAGCAGGTGCTGCAAGTCGCGGCGCAGGGACTCGCGGGTGAGCAGATCCTCGGGGGACATGTCTTCGGTTTCGAGCAGGTCGCCTAGCTCGGTGTCGCGCTCTTTACCGACTTTAGTTTCTAAAGAAACTGCTTTGGGCACCTTCAGGAGCACTTCGCGCACCTGAGGCCCGGTCATGTCTAGCTCTCTAGCGATATCTTCCACCGTGGCGGTGCGGCCTTTCTCCTGGGAGATCTTGCGCTGGGCCTTTTTGATTTTGTTGAGCTTTTCGGTGATGTGCACCGGCAGGCGAATGGTGCGACTCTGGGTTGCGATCGCACGGGTAATGCCCTGACGAATCCACCAGTAAGCATAGGTGCTAAACCGATAGCCCTTAGTGGGGTCAAACTTCTCGACGGCGCGCTCTAGGCCCAGGGTGCCTTCCTGGATTAAGTCCAGCAGCTCCAAGCCACGATTTTGATACTTTTTAGCGACGGAGACCACTAGGCGCAGGTTTGCCTTGATCATGTGCTCCTTAGCGCGGATCCCTTCTTTCTGAGCCTCAGTTAGCGCCTCTAAAGAAAGTTCGGCCAAAGCAGCCCAGCGGCGCTTGCCTTCTGCCAGGGTGGGCTTGAGGTCAGCCATGGCCACCTCAGAGGCCTTAGCCCAACGCTCCAGGGACGGGCGATGGCCCAATTGAGCGGTCATGCGAGCGCGAGTCTCTAAGAGTCGCACATAGGTCGCCAGCAAGCCGCCTTCCTTTTCGGCAGCCTCGTTCCGCAATTCTAAAAGCTGCATGTAGTGCTGTACCAGCTGAGCTTCAGAGACCTCTTCATCCCTTTGGAGCAGTCGTACACGACCAATTTCTTGTAGATACAGCCTGACTAAATCAGTCGTACGCCGATTGCTAGGCGAAGAGAGGCTATCAAACTCGAGCTTTTCAACGCCGGAACCTCCCTCATCCACCTTATCGGAGGAAATAAAGGTTTCGATGTCAAATTCACTAGGCTCGTTTTTCACAGTGGCGTCTCCATCGACTGCTGAAAGGGGGGTACGATTGTCGAATTCTGTATTTTTGTAGTAGGACGTAGCTTCCATAGCAAAGGGGATTAGCTTCAGAAAAAGCAGAGGGACTCACAGCGGGATGCAGCATTAGTGTGCCCGGTCTCCGTAGGAGAGGAACGCACCTTTGTTGTCAATCTAGGCTTCAAACGTGAAGAACTCGGGTTGAGTAACCTCTGCAACGTATAGAAAGGGAACTTGTAAAATCCTCAAAAGCCTCAACTAGCGGACGATGTAATCATTGACGGCGATTCGGTGGGCATTTCAAGGAAGCTGGAGATTCGACTCTTAGAACATCTACAGTGCTGGGAGACTCATTTCCTGACATTTTTGTTCAAACGTTGTTTGCAGCCAGTCAGCACTTGGATAAAATTCAAGGTTCATATTGGACGCATTTTGACCAGTGATCTTGTCAGACATGGGTGATGTCTTAACTTGAGGAATACCAGGGTGCTTCTCACTTGCCGTAGCGGGGTATTACAGGTTTTAGACTGGCACAACAGAAGGCAAGATTTGCCGTATAAATTAAGACGGCTGAGGTCGTGTAATGTTCAGATTCAACCCTTTTTGATTGGATGCAACCCTTGACTTGATTGCATTATTTGCCCTATCACCTACCTCCGGTGAGCCACATCACAGGACAAAATCAGCGCGTGTCAATTCACCAGAGTGTCCTTCTGTATTTTTTAAGAAATTCAGGTGTCTTTTGGTGAAGTCATGATTAATCATCACGTCGCTCATCCATCCAAACTTGATGTTTGAATTCTAAAAAAGACCTTGAGGCATGCAGTTTTGAGTTTTTGGCTGATTAGCCCTAACCCTGATTGTGTGTCATATTTCGTCGCCTATCCTAGTAAGCCCGCTTCCCTATCTCTCTCATCTCCGTGTCCCGGCGTCTTCCACTCCTCCACTGCCTCCCTAATCCATCCCCTTCTATGATGGAGATAGCCATCCTATCTACGACACTTGGGTGAGAGCATGTTTGCACTTGTAAAATATTGGCATCTATGAAGGTTGACTGGTCACAGATAGCTCGACTGCCGCAGACCTATGCGCTCTTGGTCGGGACGGCGGTGGGCTACTTAGGGTTTGTCCTGTGGCTGGGCCCTCGGCCCGTAGTCTTAGCCAGTGGCGGTGGTATTGCGGCGGCGATGGCTGGGGGCTGGGTGAGTAGCTTCAGGCGACAGGCTATTGCTTTAAATGCCAGTGATTTGCTGGTGGCTGAGGTTTTTGAGCAACAGCTACAGGCCATTGAAGCTCAGGTGCCTAATCAGGCTGAGACAACCTGGCGACGAGCCCGTCAGTGGGCGACAGATTCCCGGACCTATGCGGCTCAGATTGATCAGCAAGATTCGCTCCTCCATGCTGAGCTATTGGAGGCGACCCATACGGTTTTGGGGCTAACGCGACAGGTGGCTGAGGCCTTACAGGTGCTGGGCAAGATTAAAACCCCCGTCTATCAGCAGATGGCCCAAGAGCGCTTACAAACCAGCTGCGATCGCTTGCAAGAAAGCCATCATCAGCTACAGCAGCTGCAAGATCAGGTGGCCTTAGCTTCTTTAGACGCGGGCACAGATGCCTTGCCTGATCGCTTACAGCAGCTGATCTTGGCTAACCAACAAATTTTGAGCACGGCTTCGCTTGAGAATTATCGGGAATAGAACTGTCAAGGATGATCAAACGCTTATCTCGTCTACATATTCGTCTAGTTACCGGTTTTGTGATCGGTCTCTGCCTGGTCTGGATAGGGGGCTGTCTATCGGTGGGCACCCCCCAGGTTGACTCCGCCGAAAGTGCCTTGCAGGCGTTAGAGCAGTCGGTATTACCTCAACTCAATGCCGAAACTCAGGTGGTGCCGGATGAGGTGGCGGTGCGCTATGCCGTTGATGCGGTGGAGGCTCCTCTGCCGAACCTGGAGGATTTTCCGCTGTATGGTGCGCAGCCAGATGAGGGCGGCGTCTACATCGAGATTTTTAGCTCATCTGAGAAGGCAAATTTTGAGCGTCAAAATGAACGCTGGCTGGTGGAGGTCGCGGAGGCTTTTAATGCCAGTAATGCCACTGTGGCTTCGGGGCAACCAATCCGAGTGGGCATTCGCAAGATTGCCTCGGGGGCAGCGGCGCGGTTGTTGATTGCTAAGGCAGAACAGCCGGTGGGCTATAGCCCGTCTAATGATCTCTGGGTGCAGATGATCAAAAGCCAGGCCGTGAATGCGGAAGTGATCGCCCCGCGACTGGTCGCCAATACGGCAGGTTGGGTGATTCCCGCGTCGGTTTATGAGCAGCTATCTGCTCAGGGCACGGTGACCTTCGAGCAGCTGTTGAATGCGATCGCATCTGGCCAAATTAGTGTGGCTTACCCCAACCCCTATGCCAGCTCGACCGCGCTAAATTTGCTCTATACCCTCTATTGGCGCGCCGCTGGTCACCAGGCAGACGGTGGACAGCTGACGGCGGCTGAGATTGCTTCACCTCAGGTTAATTCCGTGTTTGAGCAGTTTCAGTCCCAGGTGTTGATCACCACCCCCACCACCCTGGACCTGCAGGAGCTATTTCTGCGCGACCAGAGTAAACTGCAGGCCTTTCCCCTGGAGTATCAAAACTATCTGGCCCTCAAACAGCTCCCCGGCTTTGAGGACACCGAGTTTATCCCCTTTGGGATTCCCCACAATAATCCGCTGGTGGGCTTTGATTGGAATACGCCAGAGCAAAAACAGGCGCTGCAACAATTTTCTGCCTTTGCCCTGTCTGAGCCCATGCAAACCCTGGCGCAGCAGCAGGGCTTTACCGTCACCGACTACGTCAAAAATAATGAAGGCCCCCCCATTCCCGATGGGGAGGTGCTGCTCGCCGCCCAGTCCAACTGGAAACTCCAGAAAGATAGCGGTCGCACGGTCTATATGACTATGGTGATCGATACCAGTGGCTCCATGGAGGGTGAGCCGCTGAGTGCTCTCAAAGCAGGGTTGCGGATTGCCGCTCAGCAGATTAACCCTGGTAACCATGTCGGCCTGGTCACCTTTGACGATAAACCTGTGAATCGGTTGCCCTTAGGCTCTTTTGATCAGCAGCAACACCAGCGGTTTTTAGCCACCGTCGAACAGCTGCAGGCCAACGGCGGCACGGCCATGTATGACGGGGTGATGGTGGGCCTGGGCGATTTACTCAAACAGCAGCAACAAGACCCCAATGGTCGCTACTATCTACTCCTGCTGACCGATGGTGAGGTTAATCGCGGCTACACCTTTGACGCCGCCAAAGACATCATGGCCTATAGCAATGTGCGGTTTTACCCCATCGCCTATGGCAATGTGAATGAGCAAGAATTGGATGCGATCGCAAGCCTGCGCGAGTCTACTGTCCAGGTCGGCACCCCCGAAAATGTGCAAGACCTGTTTAAGAATCTATTCCAGATTAATTTATAACCCATGAAACCCACTCCAAAACTCATCCGCATCCTAGGCCTGGGCTGGCTCGCCTATTTACTGGTAGGCTTTGCGCTGAGTCAGACGGGCGGCGGTGACAAAATCCAGGTGGTGATCGATCGCAGTTACTGTGCACCCAATACCTGGCAGCAGGTCGCGGCTGAATATGCCCAGCTCTATAAACAGCATCAGCAAAAACAGCTCACCATTGAGTCCGTGACTTTGGTGAATGATTTAGGGGAGGAAGTACTGAGCGTGCCGCCCTCTGCTGAGGAGATTGCTGGATTGAACACGTTTGGGTTGCCGGGTCGCGATCGCATCAATGCCATCGTGCAAGCCAGTCCAGATGCCGAGGTCTTAAGCTGCCAGTTCTGAGTCAGTAAATCCCTATTTCAGATGGCTTACAAGCATCTGATTTAGATCTATAACGGGTTGTCGAGACCCCCTGCTATCCAGGGCAAAATTAGATTGGGTTAAGCCTGCTTGATGAAGCGGGGATTTAACAATGTATGCTTTGTATTCCTTATTTTTCAACTCTTTTGGGTGGCTAGGGCTGCTGGGGACCGCATTCTGGATTTGGATGCTCTATGAGTGTCTGAAGTCTGGTAAAGATCGCCAGTGGATCTGGCTACTCATTTTTCTCAACGTGATCGGCGCAGTGATGTATTTCATCATTCACTGGTTGCCGCAGCATCCCAACTTTCTAGCCCGGTTTGGCATTGTCAACCGGCGCAAGCTGCGCGATAAATTATGGCAGGCGGAGGCCGATGCCAAAAACATTGGCAACGCTACCCAGTATGTGAACCTGGGCAACATCCTATTTGATATGCGCCAGACCGATCGGGCCTATGAGGCCTATCAGCAAGCGCTTGAGAAAGAATCGAAGAACCCCAAGGCGCTGTGGGGGGCGGCTCAATCGGCCAGTGAGAAGACTGACTATGCTGCCGCCAAAGATTATTTGGCCCGTTTGCTCAAGGTCAAACCTGACTATTCCTATGGCGAAGCTTCCCTGGCCTATGGCGAAGTGCTTTGCCAGATAGAAGATTACGAAGCTGCCGTCACCCATTTACAGGAGCACCTCAAAAACTGGAGTAACCCAGAAGCGTATCTCATGCTGGCAACCCTTCAAGAAAATCAGCAAGACCCAAATGCCGCCCGCGAAACGCTCGAGACCATGATTCTCAAGATTAAGGGCTTCGTTCCGTTTCAGTACCGCAAAAATGAGCACTTCATTCGAAAAGCCGAACGCAGGCTTAAGATGCTTTCTAAAGCAAAAGCTTAACTGGAGCAAGATCTTCGGCTGTTGCAGATTTAGATCCCCGGTTTCTTGGCTAAAACACAATGCGTTTTGGTTAAACCCAAAAAGAAACCGGGGATCTGACGACTGGCCTGCTAAGCGACCACCGGTTGATTTGTCATCAGCGAGCACTGATATCTGACCTGGCGATTACAGGCGTTAAGCAGTTCTAAGACAGAGGTTTTGCCAAGCTCTTCTAGTCTGGGCGCGATCGCAAAATACCTTGCCAAATACGCCAAGTAATAGTCCTCTTCTTGCTCGTAGGTAAGGTCCGGCTGCACCCGCACCACAAAGTCATAGTTCTCAATGGTCTGGTTTTTGCCGTTGCAGTTACCCTCGGTCAGATCTACCCGATAGTTCTCATACTCTAGAAAGCAGTGAATTTGAGGGATAAAGCTCAGTCCGCAGGGTTCGAGAATTGCACTGATGCCAGTGACGATGGTGTCGTTGAGCCTATAAAATCCCAGATTTTTGTAGACCGGCAGCTTAAGTTCCTGGGCCAGACGCGCGATCGCACCGTGCTTAGTCGTACAGGTGCCCTGACCTTCCTCAAACAAAATCAGAGAATTTTCGCTGTTTGTGTTTAAGCCATAGGGCATCGCCTTGACGTAATGACAGGCGGCTTGAAAAGTCTTCAGACCAAGCCCCAGCAGAATTTTAGAAACCTCTCCCCGGTTCTGAATCTCAGTATCGGGTAAAACATCAATTGAATGCATCGTAGACAGTCCCTGTGAATATAGGCACGTTACACCAATGAACTAAAAGCCAGGCCAGCTGTCACTGAGCCGACAAACGCAAACCCAAGGTACGCCAGGAAAACCGGACGCCGGGCCAGGGCAAACACGGCAATCATGGCGGGAATGCTGGTGGCACCCCCCGCTAGCAAAAACGCCATTCCTGCTCCCGGATTCATGCCCTGCGCCAGCAGCCCATCCACCAAAGGCAACGCTGCATAGCCGTTGAGGTAAGCGGGAATACCCACCAGGGAAGCCCCCACGATAGATAACAGATGATCTTGACCTGCGATCGCACCAATCCAACCATCAGGGACATAGGCCAGCATCAGACTTTCCAGTACAAATGCCAGGGCCAACCATTTGCCAAGGAACCAGGCATTTTTGCGAGCCCCTTTCCAGAACTTTTGGCGACGCTCGGCATCTGACCA
>JBCDDJ010000042.1:0-23962 GCA_039180385.1 Cyanobacteria bacterium P01_G01_bin.38
CAACCGAAAAACGATTGTCGGGCAGGGCGTCCGCTGAAAAACCTGGTCAACCACACTGCCCAGTAGGCGGGCCTGAAGTGTCATCATGTCACCGTAGCCCATTAAAAGTAGCTGAGCCTTTTGTTCGCTGCCGCAGTGACAGATGCCTGAGGCAATGTCTTGATCTACCCGCAAGATAGGATAGGTCGGAACGCCCAAATGTTGGCCCATTGACTTGGCCTCAGCTAGCCGCTGCTGGGTTTGCTGTAAGCTCTTGAGAAAGATCGGCTCGTTTAATGAAGTAATGGGCTGAGCAATTGCCAGGGGTAACAGTTTGCCACTATGCTGCTGCGCCAGCCGTCCAGCAATGTCTATCAAGTAGGGTTCAGTTGCAGGGTTGTGGACGGGCACTAAGACGCTAAATTGAGATAACTCTCTCTCACCGTCCGTCATACGGTCTGTCAAACTGTTTGTCGTTCTGTCTGTTACTGGGCTGGTTGTTATTGTGCTTTTTATTGCACGGGTTGGCTCAGGGCGAGTGACAGAGGTTAGGGCAGAAGACACTGGCAGGGCCTGAACCGATAGTTGGCTAGCATATCGGCGGGTGAGAATTGGACCTAACGTTGAGGTCACAAGCATCAGCACAATCACGCTGTTAAAAATCGCCTCTGATAAAAGTCCGACCTGATACCCTACCAGGGCAGCCGCGAGGGTAGCCGCCACCTGAGGCAGAGACAGCGACCACATGGTCAGCGCTTCTGGCCAAGAATAGTGATAAATCTGCTTGACCCCCCACGCGGCCATAAATTTACTGCCGATCAAACTCAGCACGATCGCAGTGACAATCCATAAATCGCTGAATAGCGTGCTGAGGAACATGGGCACATCGATTAGCAGGCCCATAGCAATGAAGAAAAAAGGAATGAACAGGACACTCCCGACAAACTCAACCTTTTCCTTGACGGCCCCCCTGCCTAGTACGTCATTTACAGCTAAGCCTGCCAAAAATGCGCCTACAATATTTTCAGTCTGAACGACCTGAGCTCCGACAGATGATAAAAACAGAGCCAGCAATATGAACAAAAACTGATTGCCCTCGTCGTTAACCGTGCGGCGAAAATAGGCTTTTCCCAGCCAATCTAGCCCTACAAGTACAACCGTGGCATAGAGAGCTAGGGCCGTTAGCTGGACGACTAAGCGAACCCAGGTAAAATCTCCTTGGTAGACAGAGATACAGATAGCAAGCACTAATAGCGCACCAATATCCGTAAAAATCGTTGCCCCAACTGTGACAGTAATGGCTTCATTGCGCACTCGACCCAATCGCTGCACAATAGGATATCCCAGTAGCGTATGGGAGGCCAGCAGAGAGCCTATTAGGATAGAGGCCGTCCACCCCATATCAAAGACCAACCCGACCAAAGTCCCTGCCACCATGGGGACGACGAAGGTGAATATGCCAAAGGTCAGAGATCGATTGCGGGTTTTGCGAAAGGCCTGTAGATCGATTTCGAGACCGGCTACAAACATCAAATATACTTTACCAATGTCCGACAGCAATTTAACCGTTTCACCCTCGGCATCTAGTAGACGGAGGCCATGGGGCCCCAAGACGATACCAGCGATCAATAAACCGACCAAACCCGGCAATCGTAGCCGCTCCACCAAAGGCGGCACGGTCAGACTCGCCGACAAAAAGATTGTAAAAGAAACAATCGGATTATCCGCCAGCCACGCTGAAAATTGTTCCATAGGTCAAGGATTCTCCCTTTCTCATCGGAGTATGACTGGCAACCTGTCTAACCACTATCAGCGGCCAACGTTAAAGTTTTCGAACTTCGTTTCAAACCTTAGTATACAAGCTTTATCCTGGCTTTCCGAGCCTCTAGTGCTGCTAACAGCAGCTATCCTCCCAATATTAGCATCCACGGCCTAGAGCCTTGAAACACGGTCTTTTCATCGGGAAACGATTGAATGAGAGAGAGCCTGATATGCTAAAATCAGTTGGCAATTTATCCTGGTCTTTTCCATTTTTTCACTCCCTGCTTTCCCTTCACATCTTTACCATCCCATGTGCGATTTACTGTGTAATCTACTATGACCGTCTCTCAGCAATCTGACTTGCCTGTAATGGGTTGGCGAGAGTGGCTGACGCTACCAAACTTAGGGATTCCCGACATCAAGGCTAAAATTGACACGGGTGCTCGCTCCTCTGCTCTACATGCCTTCGATATTGAAATGTTTCAGCGGCAAGGGACAGATTTTGTTCGGTTTAAGGTTCACCCCCATCAACGCAACAACACTGAGATTATCACCGCCGAAGCCAAGCTCCTGGATGTGAGGCTCGTTCGCAACTCGGGGGGGCAAACAGAGCGTCGCCCCGTCATTCAAACCGTCGTGGCTTTGGCGGGGCAACAGTGGTCGGTTGAGTTGACGCTAACTAATCGCGATGAAATGGGGTTTCGTATGCTGTTAGGGCGGCAGGCTGTGCGCCAGCGGTTCCTGATCGACGCCGGTAAATCCTATTTACAAAGTTCAAAACCTACCCACAAGCACAAGGCACACAGGAAAGCGTCGTCATGAAAATTGCTATTTTGTCCAGGGATGCCTCTCTTTATTCAACTCGTCGTCTTACAGAAGCCGGGACAGAGCGGGGGCACACCATTCAGATCATTGACTACCTCCGCTGCTACATGAATATTACCTCCCATAACCCCCAGGTAATTTACCAGGGGCAGCCACTGGAGGGCGTTGACGCAGTGATTCCCAGGATTGGGGCTTCTAACACGTTTTATGGTACTGCCGTGATTCGTCAGTTTGAGATGATGGGGGTGTTTGTCACCAATGACTCCCAGGCAATTTCTCGCTCCCGAGACAAGCTACGTTGTTTACAGCTGCTGTCAAAGCAAGGCATCGGTTTGCCAGTCACAGGTTTTGCCCACTCGACAAAAGATATTGACGGGCTGATTAACATCGTGGGCGGCGCACCCCTGGTGATCAAGCTTCTAGAAGGCACCCAGGGAATCGGGGTGGTCCTGGCAGAGACCCAGCAAGCAGCAACTTCTGTCATTGAAGCCTTCCGAGGACTGGATGCCAATATTTTAGTGCAAGAATTTATTGCTGAGGCCAAAGGGGCTGACCTGCGCTGTTTTGTCATCGGTGATAAAGTTGTTGCGGCCATGAAGCGACAGGGCGCACCCGGTGAATTTCGCTCAAACTTGCACCGGGGCGGTAACGCCGAAAAAATCAAGCTAACTCCTGAGGAGCGAAGCACCGCAGTTCGAGCTGCGAAAACCATGGGCCTCAGAGTTGCTGGGGTTGATTTGCTTCGGTCTAATCATGGGCCAGTTGTTATGGAGGTCAACTCGTCTCCAGGACTCGAAGGCATTGAGAAAGCCACCGGGCTGAATGTAGCTGGCAAAATCATGGAATTTCTTGAAAAGAAAATAGCCCCGGACAAGAACCCAGATCGAATTAAGGACTGATTTACAAATCATCGCAGATCTAGCTGTCCCTAAAGATGTAAATATCTCCAAAGATAGATTGGCAAAAAACGATCCTCTGGCATATTTAAGGGGTTTGGTGTATTCTCCTCGCTCAAGGAAGGTATTGATAATGTCTGCACCCAATGGCGTAATGATGCAATATTTCCACTGGTATCTGGAGCCTGACGGTAGTCTGTGGAACGAGGTGGCCGAAAAGGCACAGACGCTGGCTGAGGTGGGCGTGACTTCTTTGTGGCTACCCCCTGCCTACAAAGGCACCGGCGGCGGTTACGACGTGGGCTATGGCGTCTATGACATGTTTGACCTGGGTGAGTTTGACCAAAAGGACACCGTCCGCACTAAGTATGGCACCAAAGATGAATACATCCGAGCGGTCAAGGCGGCTCAAGATGCAGGCATAAGAGTTTATGCAGACGTCGTCTTTAATCACAAGCTGGGGGCCGACGCGGCTGAGGAGGTACAAGCTACCCCCTTTAGCCCCGATAATCGCAAGCAACCCATCGGCGATAGCCGTAATGTCAAAGTTTGGACAAATTTCACGTTTCCAGGCCGCGATGGTAAGTATTCTACGATGGAGTGGCACTGGTGGCATTTTGATGCCGTAGACTACAACGCCTTTGATGAAGATTTTGATGCGGTCTACCTGTTTGAAGGCAAAAAGTTTGACGACAACGTTGACCTTGAGAAAGGCGCTTTTGACTATCTGATGGGTTGCGACTTGGACATGGAACACCCTGAAGTCCAGGGCGAGTTGAAGTACTGGGGGGAGTGGTTTGTTGAGACGACTCACGTTGATGGCTTCCGCTTCGATGCAGTCAAGCATGTTAAAGCAGGCTTTTTCCCGGAATGGCTTAGCCACTGTCGCAGCATAGCCGAGCGACAGCTGTTTGCAGTGGGTGAGTATTGGTCTTATGAGATCGAAGCGCTGCACCACTTTATAGAGGTGACTGGGGGTGATGTCAACTTGTTTGATGCGCCGCTACACTATAACTTTAGTGAAGCCAGCAAAGCTGGGAAAGATTACGACCTGCGACAGGTTTTTGACAATACCCTCGTAAAACAGCAGCCCACCCTGGCCGTTACCCTCGTAGAAAACCACGACTCTCAGCCACTGCAGGCGCTAGAGTCTGTGGTTGAGCCCTGGTTTAAGCCGTTGGCCTACGCGCTGATTTTGTTACGTCGTGAAGGGTATCCGTGTATTTTTTATGCTGACTACTACGGGGCTCACTACAAAGACTATGGCAAAGATGGCAGTGAGTATGAAATTTGGTTAGACAGCCACCAGTGGTTAATTGACAAGTTTCTGCAGGCTCGCCGCACCTACGCCTATGGTGAGCAGTATGATTACTTTGACCATGCCAATACTATCGGCTGGACTCGCCTCGGCACCGAGGAGTATCCAGGGGGCATGGCGGTTGTGTTGACCAATGGTGACAACGGTCGCAAGTGGATGGAGGTCGGACAGCCGAACCAGACCTATGTTGACATCACAGAGCACATCAGTGAGCCAGTCACCACAAATAAGGAGGGTTGGGGAGAGTTTCACTGTCAGGCAGGCTCTGTTTCGGTTTGGGTACCGCAAGGCTAGAATGTCTTTTTAAGGTATCCGCATTAATAGAAACTGTTGTCGCGCCAGTATCCATTTTGGCCGCAACAGCTTGTCCATCTACGTATCTGTCCCTTTAAATAGCCTTGCAACATTGTTCATATTCATAGATGCTTAGCCAGGAACTGACGAATTAAAGAGGCGATTTCGGTGCCATCTTCTTCGAGGGCAAAATGCCCTGTCTCTAGCAAATGAAACTCTATTGTGTTCAAGTCTTGCTTATAGGGGTGAGCGCCAGACTCTGGAAAAATCACATCGTTCTTCCCCCAAGTGATTAATGTTGGCGGTTGAGCCTCTCGCAGATATGTCTGCCATTCAGGATAGAGCGATAAGTTCGTTTGGTAGTCGTAGAACAAAGCAAACTGAATGTCTGTGTTGCCGGGGCGATCCAGAAACCGTTGATCCAGATTCCAATTGTCAGGGCTGATCACCTCAGCATTACGGGTTCCTGTGACGTATTGCCATTTTGTATTCTCTAGTGTCATAAACTGTCGGAGTGGCGCTTCATTTTCTTTTGAACGGTCCGCCCAGTAGGCTCTAATGGGTTGCCAAAAGTCTTGTAAGCCTTCTTCGTAGGCATTACCGTTTTGAATCAGCAGCGCCTCGACTTTTTCAGGGTGATTTGTCGCCAATCGGAAGCCAATGGGCGCACCATAGTCCATGAGATAGAGGCTGTATTGGTTGAGACCCAGGGTTTGGACAAATTGCTCGATGACTGCAGCTAGGTTGTCAAAGGTATAGGTAAACTGGTCCACCGTTGGCATCGCACTATTCCCAAATCCGGGATAGTCTGGGGCCACCAGATGGTAGCGATCGCTCAGGGCTGGAATCAGATTCCGAAACATGTGAGAGGAGGTCGGATATCCGTGCAGCAGCAGAATTGTTGGATTGCTGGGGTCTCCGGCTTCTCGATAAAAAATGTCGAGTCCATCAATGTTGATGGTGCGATACCTGGTATTTTGCGGAGTATTGTTTGGTGGTGCTGAAATCGAGGATGCCTGGGCAAGTTTCGCCCTAGGCAAGAGACTGCTTGCGATCGCGCTTGCTCCAAAGGCCAGAAAATTACGTCGTCTACAGTGGTTGAAAGACCGGCTCATCGTAAAACTTCTCTAATGGGTTGACTCATGACGGGGATGACGCATTAGCTGCTAATGGTGGATGGAAGACTTTGCTTGAGAGTTTGTAACGCCTCTTCAGTTGTCCAAACAGTATTAGCAAGCATGCGATAGTTAACAAGCGCAGCCGCATAACCGTCGCCTTCTGGTACTTTTGCACCAGCCGTTGCATCTTTCACAACGGCCACCTCAAAGCCCCGCTCCAGCAGCTCTCGCAAATGAGACTCAACACAAAGGTTGGAAGACATTCCACCCAAAATCACTTTGTCTATGCCCTGTTTACGGAGTTGAAGAATCAAATCGTTATTCTCTGGGCCATAGACTTTGTGGGGGCTACAGACGATGGTCGTGACATCCTCGATGTAGGGTTTGTAAACCGCTAACCAATCGGCACCTGAACCGACAAACCCATCAAGCTTGAGAGCACCTGAGCGATCAAACATATGGATGCTATGCATCAGGGTCTCTAGCGCCCCTTCAAATTTCCAGCCATGATCGCTAGGAAAGTAGTAATGAGGCGAGATAAACAGGGGCAGGCTATAGGTCTTTGCCGCCTTCATCAAAGCCTCAATATTGGCAACGGTGTTGTTTTCAGTGACGCTGTCACCAACGACGCCCCAGGCCACACCTTGAGGATTTAGAAAATCATTTTGCGGATCAATGATCACGATCGCCGTTCTCTTAGGGTCAATCGTCATACCAGGATTCGGAAGCGTCATAATAACGCACACTCCTTATAATTGAGTATTGGTTGATTAATGAGTTGAATCTTGCACATATCAATGGGTGACAGATTTAGTGGCCATTAATTGGCATCGAATCAATTGTTAATGGCACATCAAGACCGTAGAAATTCCAGCAAGTCATGGTCCAATCAGTCTTTATGCATATCTGTAAGACCGTGTGGTGCCCTTCCCTAGATTTTGAGGGTTGCATCTTTGACAATTTTTGCCGAGGCGATACTAGCGCTCCTATAGAGGCGATACTAGCGCTCCTATAAAAGTAAGACCAAAGCTATGGTAGGAGCTGACGCTCGCATGATTCAATAACTGGCGTCATGCTTGAAATGCTTAGATGTATATCTTCAAATATCTTCGCATTTGCCCCCCCTAGCCCCAACTTTGTGCGGCAGATAGCATTCAAGGGGTCAGCTAATTTGAAAGCAAGGTAATAGAACCTTTTTTGCGACTCAAGACTTGTTCCGTTTCCAATCGGCTAAACGTACGGGATAGAGACTCCGGCGACAGACCTAAGTCTGCTGCCAGTCCCTTGAGCGAAGATGACAGCGGCACGGTAAATTCCCCCGGTTGGCACTGTTGCCGGAGATAGTGCAGTACGCGTTCGCGGGCCGAGCGAATACTCCGCAACTCCAGTAGCTGCTTGACCGATTCAAATCGCTGGGTCAAATGCCGTACATAGCGTGCACACAGGTGAGGCGATCGCTGTAGGGCTTCCAGAAAATCCCGTTTGGGAATCGCCAACACCCGAGAGAACTGATCAGCGATGGCCGTACAGCTATAGATATCAATATTTAGGGCCGTTTCAGCAAAACTTTCACCGGCCCCCACGGTGTAGTGGGTAATCATCTGTTCGTCTGCGAAGCTAACTAGCTTCAAATGCCCCAATTCCACCCAGAAGATAGATTCGGCAGGATCGCCCTGTTGGAAGAGAATTTGTCCGGCAGCTAATTCTTGTGTGGTGATGAGTTGCTGTAGCTCGGGGGGAAGTTCTTGAATCATGATCATCATGGATACCTCTAAAAACTGCGTCAGAACTAAGTTGAATCGTTAATTCCTGCTGAGACAGTGCCTGAGATAGTGCCTGAAGTAGTGTTCTGGCTCAGCAAGAGGGATTTATGCCTCACTGGCTACAACCGGGGGACGACGGGTGCCCTCCGCGCGACGGATATCCCGCCAAATCTGGGTGGCCGCTTTCGCACCATCGGCAGCGGCGATCGCCACCTGGTTCATGCCCACCTTCAGATCGCCAACAGCAAAGATGCGCGGGTGAGAGGTTCGGTTCATGTCGTCTGTGATCAGGTTGTTGCCCTTATACTCCAGGCCAACGCCCTTCAGATAGTCCGCGTGATAGGTGGAGCCCATTGAGACTAGCCCTGCATCCAGCTCCACCGTTGACCCATCCGCCAGTTCCACCCCAAACATTCGATGGTTTTTGCCTAGGAATTGCTGGATCGGTTGTTCATTAATACCGTAGCCCTGGGCAGTGAGGCGTTGGCGAAAATCCTGACCTATTTCAAACGCCCCGTTGGTGAAGACCGTGATCTGGCGCGTAAACCAACCCAAGGGAAAGGCGACCTCTAAGCTGGACTCGCTATTGCCAAATACGCCCACCCGTTGATCCGTCATCTCGTAGCCATCACAGATCAGACAGACATGGAGATTATGGCCTGCATAGTCAAACACGTTCTGCATATTTTCCAGCGCTGGCAGTTGGTCGATGATGCCGCTGGCCGAAATCAGGTAGCGGGTGCGCACGGTTTCGTAGGTGGGGTTGTTGCGCCCAATCCGGACCTTGACGGCAAAGATTTCCCCTTCATCTACCACTTCCTCCACGAAGGCGTTCAGATAATCGCCTTCGAGAGACAGATAATGCTCTTTGCCTTGCTTGAGCACATCCCGTCCCGACGTTTCTGGGGGTAGGCCCACGTAGTTGTGGAGTTCCTGCATCCAGAAGGAGCGGGCTTTGCCCTTGTCGACAATCAGGGTGGACAGCAGATATCGCTGGAGATAAATCCCGGCAGATAGTCCGGCGGGGCCGCCACCGACCACCAGGGCATCGTAGATATGATCCGTGCGATCTCGAATGTTTTTCTTCGTCAGTTTCATGATCAGTAGCTTCCTTGGGAATGAGGGCTCTAGCTTGACAAGTTCTTATGAGCAAGAGAAGAGGGAGCTGGAAAATTGAATCGGTTTGCCAGTCACTGAGATGAGGTAGTCAGCAAGGATCACCGTGCCGTCCTGGATTTATTAACCAGGGCATCTAGATGTCCCGTTTTGACGTAGATCAAGCAGCCTTCCTCACTAAATGGCGTATGCACACTACCCGGTGGATTTCGCAGCCAAGTGCCGTGGGGATACACCCCCTGCTCATCGGCAAAGGTGCCTTCGAGCACAAAGATTTCTTCACCACCCCGGTGCTGGTGCCGCTGGAAATGACTACCCGGTGCCCATTTCACCAGTGCCACCTGCTCGGTCCCGTAGGCATGAAGCGGCAGCACCTGCAATCCAGCCATTAAACCCGGTGCCCAGCCAGCCTGGTTCGTGTCAATCACCACCTGTTGTTGATCCGCTGGATCCATTTGCCACAGTTTGACTAGAATCGTGGCACCGTCCTCACTGTGGGGGGTGTGGCTAGACCCGACGGGATTGCGGACATAGGTCCCCGGACCAAAGTCGCCGTGCTCATCTGAGAACACCCCGTCCAAGACAATATACTCCTCACCCCCACCATGGGTATGGGCTGAAAAATAACTGCCAGGGGCATAGCGAACGATGGAGGTGGCCCGCGCTACTTCTTCCCCGTCCCGTTCCAACATGCGGCGTTGGACCCCTGCCATGGGAGAATCGATCCAGGGCAGCTCCTCGCTATTGACCATGGCCCGTTGATTCAGATCGGCGTGAATTTTCATAGTGTCAACTCATAACGTTTTTAGTGAGATTGGTTTGCGGATGCCGTCAGCGGGTTGCGTGCTCCCCCGCTGACAAACTGAGATTTTAGTTGTACTGATTGCGACCAGCCATCACACCGCCGTCCACATCCCAGATGGCACCCGTGACCCAAGCGGCTTTGTCTGAGAGTAGGAACGCGATCGCCTCAGCCACATCTTCCGGCGTTCCCACCCGACCAATGGGATGGAAGGCGTTGAAGCCCTGCAATGCACCATGTACATCTTCTTTAGGAATAAAGCCTTCATAGATGGGCGTTGCCACCACCGCTGGAGAAACTGCATTCACCCGAATATTTTTATCGGCCAGTTCCATGGCCAGGTGTTGTGTCAGGGAATGCAAACCAGCTTTGGCCATAGAGTAGGCGGAGGAGGGCGTTGCAGCAACGGCTTGCTTTGCCCACATGGAACCGACATTGACGATCGCGCCTCTGTGGTTGTGCTTGATAATGTTTTGAGCAATCGCTTGAGTGATGAAGAAGGTGGCTTTGTTTAGGTCATGGTAAAGATCGTAGTCCGCTTCGTTGTATTCCAAGAAGGATTTGGGTAGGAACACACCAGCGGCATTCACCAGCAAGGTGGCATCGCTGTGATTTTGGTTAATGCGATCGATAAGCGTTTGCCGTTCTGCGGGTTGAGCAATATCAGCCTGTTCGCCCACCACAGGGCCATGAACCTTCAGCTCATCTACTGTGGCCTGGAGCTTTTCGGCACGGCGACCCACCAAAACGGCAGCCCCGCCATTTTTGAGCACAATCCGAGCGACGGCCTTACCCATGCCGCTGGTACCACCGATAACAACGAGTTTTTGACCTGTGAATACATTAGACATAATGTGCTCCTGTTTGAGAGTCGTGAATGCAGCCAATTACCTATTAGTAGGTAGATATTAGGGCAAAAAAAATTGCCTTAGGAAAACTTGGCCTCGATCAACGGATACACCATCTGCTCAAAAGTAGCAGTGCTGTCTGCCGCCGATCTCGCCAACAGCTGCGCCCCTTGTAACATGGCAATCAAACCCTTTGCTTCTTGCTCAACAGACGGTTGGCAGGCCCAAAGATTGGCATCAACGCCTTGCTGTAGAAGATTAGTGAGCCAAGCCTCAGTCGCCCGAAAAAAGTGCTGAATCTCATTCTGAATCGGCTGCGACAACACTTCAAAATCTGCGGCTAACATGGCACACAAACAGATTTGCTGGTCATCCAACCCACTGCGATAGAGATTGGCAAATGCCATCATCTGTTCACCCGGCGTCGCCTCGGACTCGGCGATGCGATCGCAGGCCCGCTGCATGGTTCCCTGATACCGCTTCACCAGTTCTTTCACCAGCTCATCCTTGGAGGGAAAGTGGTAATGGATACTGGCTTTACGAATTCCAACCTGCTGAGAAATGTCGGCGTAGCTGAAGGCGCTATAACCCCGGTTACGTACCATTTCCTGGGCAACGTCGAGAATTTTTTGGGCAGTGTTGTTTTCCATGAATCAAGTATCTACCATCTAGTAGGTAATTGTCAAGTTAAAAATGATCTCGTATCGAGTAATAAAATTCAAAAATAAGTGACGGTCATAGAATAATTGATATCCTAGCTATAGAAAGATCATCCAGTCGATAGATTTTGAAAATATTGATCGATCAATTTTCCTTTCTTTTAACCAGGACTTCGTGAGTTATTACCAGCAGCTAGCTCACAAGCACTTTACATATGTTGCTAGGATAAGCACTGCCTTGGCAAAAACAGTTTTGCCCATTTCAGATCGATCGAACGTACTCTTGGTAGATGACAAGGCAGTCAATAGCTCTCTACCCTTAGAGATAGATGTAGAGATGCGGGTGATATGCAGCTGATTTTTTGTCTGTTTGCGGGTCTCATTATTGCTTTTGCCCTTCAGCTGATATCGGCAAACTTAGGGGTTGCGTTGGGGTTGACGGTCCTCAACTGGTCCCCTGATCATGGCGATAGTAAAGAATCTAAGCCTGAGTCTGAATCAGGGGGCTCAGACCTATCTCTGCCAATAACTCATCTGGTGGGATTTGGGGTGGCCCTCAGTCTCTCAGCGGTGCTATTCGTAGCGGCTCTCTTAACCACTGAATTTAGCGAGATCGCCGCACCCCGCAGAGGATCGATCTTTGGCATTATCCTTTGGGCAACCTACTGGCTACTGTTTGCCTGGCTGAGCTCCACTACAATCTCCAGCATTGCCGACTCTATCTTGGGCACAGCTGTTTCAGGGGGGCGACGGCTCATTGCTGCGCTCCGCCAGGCGACGCGCTCTGAGCAGCCTGAACAGTCCGATCGAGCCACCCTGCAAACGTTGGCGCGGGAGGTGACTCAGCTGACAAGACAGCAGCAGCAGCTTCCTCAACTGCTGGCTGAGCAAAAAGAAGATTTGTTGGCTGAGCTGTCTAGTTTAAATGATCGGCGCTCAAGCGTTGGCGATGACGAAGCCATCTCCAGCAAGACGATGGCTTCGTCCGTAGCGCGTAGTAAGACGATGGCTCTTGACCCAGCAGCCTCTGTTTCTAAGGGGATAGGCGCTGCTGCCCCTGACTTTTCTAACGTCTCGACGGTGTCATCCAACTTACTCTCTCAGTTTGACTTGCCCAGTTGGCGACAGATTTTGCGGCAGGCAATTGATCGGGTGGATTGGTCAGATTGGGACGTAGAAGCCCTGTGGCATCACCTCCGGTCGGATGACTCGGCAATGTCCCAAGATGCAATTTTACAGGATGCTGAAAGCTATCTGCGTCAAACCCCGATTTGGATATTGCAGTCTGAAATGCTAAGCGAAGCATTTTATGAACGGCTTTATGATCCGGAGGCAGCCCCTGACCAAATCGAGGCCCAGTTGGCTAAACTGGATCGCACCCACTTCATCCATTGGCTGCGGGCGAGGGGAGATCTTGCCGCCGAGCATATTGAGTCGCTTGCTGAGCAGCTGAGCAGCGTTCAGAACGCTGTCATGACCGCAGTCTCGTCTAATCAGGACGGTCAGGAAGAGACTGATGCCGATGTGGTCAGTCAAATCCAGGAAAAGCTCATTGCCTACTGTCGCTATACTAATTTGGACTTGCTTACGCCCGAGAGTTTAGCTGGGAAAGTTCAGTCTCAGCTGCAAGCCCACTCACTCTCTAGGCCTGTCAGTCAAAGGATACAGGCTCAGCTGGATCTAGAGGCGATTGAAACAACGCTGTCTCGACGGCAGGGGATAGTGGCTGATCAGCAACACGCGCTGATGGCGTCTCTAGTGACGGCCTTGCCTAATCTCCCAGAGGGTGAACAGATAAAATCCTCTCTCCGAGCCCCCCGACGCTGGGCGCTGCGAGCGGGGCGCTCAACCCAAAGCCTGGCCGAACAGATCAAGGCCCAAATTATCTGCTATTTACGACACCAAAACAAATCAGCCTTTCAGCCTGCTCAAATTGCCCAGGCGCTGGCCCACATTGTCAGAGATGCTCTGAGTAATTTGTCTTTTGGAGAATCGCTGACAAATCCCTTTGAGCTGCCAGATATGGCGCAGCTGACTGCTCTCTTTGACAAATCAACCTGGCGACAAACCTTAGAGACTCGTCGCGATATGACCGCCGCCGAGATTCAGCAGATTTTAGAGTGGGGAGAGTCGGCCTGGCAGCAGGCGACCCAGCAGGTGGATGCCTGGGTACAAACGCTCTGGACTAAAACCCAGACGCTGCTAACGCCAGAAAATGATGGTCTACTTGACACGGCTCGTCAACAGGTAATCGGCGGGCTGGCAGCAACCCAGCAAACATTGGAGACTCAGGTTGCGGCTGTGACAGCTGATATCCAAGCCCAAACGAATGCGGTCCGTAGACAGGTGGCGATTGCCGCCTGGTGGCTATTTTTTAGTCTGTTGTTTTCTGGGGTGAGCGCTGCGATCGCAGGCTGGCTAGCCGCGACTTATTAGTCAAAAAGGGCTCAAGAGGATGCACCCTTGCGCTTCTTTCTCCGCTGATAAAATACCCAACTCACCAGAAGGATACCCAGCAAGATAGGAACAACTTTGCCAATCGGTTCCAAGAAAACAGCTACCTGATCATAGCTTTCCCCCAACCAAAACCCAGCCAGGGTCAAGAAAGTGATCCAGCCGATTGAGCCCAGGGTCGAGTAAAGTAAAAATTGACCAAAGGGCATTTTCGCGATCCCGGCGGGCACTGAGATGTAGGTACGAATGCTGGGGAGCAGTCGCCCCAGACCCACTGCCCAGTAGCCACCGCGTCGGGTAAACCATTTTTGCACCGACCGGACTTCTTTACTAGAAACCCCTAACCACCTGCCATAGCGGTCGGCAAGTTTACAAATCTGGTTGAGCCCCAACGACTTGCCAATGTAGTACCAGACTAGCGCCCCCAGCACAGAGCCAACGGTGCCAGACGTGATCGCCCCGAGCATCGTCATCTCACCCCGAGCAACGGCGAACCCAGCCAAAGGCATAATAATCTCCGATGGGATAGGGGGAATCACGTTCTCGAGTAACATCAAAAATGCGATGCCCCAGTAGCCAAAGAGTGCGATCGCAGCGGTAATATGCTCTAGAATATCCAAGAAAGTCTCCCATAATCTCATTCAAGACGATTATCAGGCAGCCTCCCCATTGAGAACATCTACCTATCAGCACATTCCCTCAAAGATCGAAGCGCCGTCAAACCTTAAGATTTAAAAAAAGCTGCCGACTTTATAGGACAAATTCTCTACCCTACAGTGAGACACTGTAGCTAAAGACTTGCCCCCAATGCCCAATCTATCGGTCCATCCTGTCCAATCTACAGATAGCTGCTCATACAGAATATCTATAAGGTCACTCACCGTGGGAAAGACGTCAGAGAAAACCGTAGGCCAGCTAGAGCGCGAGCTTTCTCAAAAAATTGAGGCCCTTTATAGGGCCCAATTGGGTCATAAGGTAAGCAAGGTGACCTGCCAGCTATTTGGGGCCAAACTGGCCATTGTTTTAGAAGACTCCATTACTCAACCAGAGCAGCTACTAGTCGAAAAGGGTAAGACAGACCTGGTCGAGGAGATGCACGAAGATCTCAGCCAGGCTATCCAACCCCAGATAAAGGCTTTAATTGAGACGGTCCTGAGTGTAGAAGTTCTCGATCTGATGAGCGACGCCACCCTGGACACTGGACGCACTGGCATGATTGCTGTGTTAGCCAACACCCCCTCTGTCCGCAATCCAGAGGCGATTCCAAAGGCCAAATAATAACGCTCTATCCAGCCGCCAAATATTCACGCACGACGCTTTTGCGCTGACGTAGTCGCTTGAGCGCCTCTCGCTCAATCTGACGGACGCGCTCGCGACTGACGCTCATCCGAGCGCCAATCTTTGCCAGGGTCAGCCCTTTGCCATCTTGCAGACCATACCGCAGGGAGAGCACCTCTCGCTGCTGAGGCGTCAGCTCGGACATCATCTCAGCCAGGTCTGCTCGCAGAGACGTTTGGGTTGCATAGTCTTCCGGCGTGGTGCCGTCGTCTTCGAGCAGCTCGCCCAGCTCAGTGTCTTGATTTTCGCCAAGGCGGACATCCAGGGAGAGGGGCTGACGCGAGTGGTCGAGATAGTCTCTGACCTGGGCGGGGGTCAGGTTTAGCTCGTCGGCAATCTCTTTATGCGTGGCAGAGCGGCCCAGAGTCTGGTTAAGCTGACGTTGGATCCTTTTAATCTTGTTGAGCTTTTCGTGAATATGAATCGGCAGACGAATCGTGCGGCTTTTCTCTGCGATCGCACGGGTCATAGCCTGACGAATCCACCAGTAAGCGTAGGTTGAGAACCGATAGCCCTTCATCGGGTCGAACTTTTCGACGCCCCGCTGTAGGCCCACAGTCCCCTCCTGAATCAGGTCCAGCAGCTCGAGATTGCGATTCATATATTTCTTAGCGATGGACACCACCAGGCGCAGGTTGGCCTCCACCATTCTCTGCTTGGCCCGGTTCCCAGCTGTCACAGCGGCCTTCAGGTCATGGGTCGTCATCTCAGCAGCCTCGGCCCACTCGGCCAGACTCACTTCATGCTCCAGGGTTTCGGCCAGCTGAGCTTTGATCTCCTCAAGTCTAACCAGCTCTCGAACCGCTTTGCCTAGAACGACTTCCTGCTCGTGGGTAAGCATGGATACCCGGCCAATTTCCTTTAAATAAAGACGGACTAAATCTGCGTTGGGTCGAACGTTACTCATATCGCCGAAATCACCTAACTATTCCAAGTAAGCTCAGTATCCTTGAATCAGCTAGATTCTCAATCTCTCTGTAGGTATAAAGGTAGGAAACTAAACCCTGACGGCAGAGAGCTTATGGACGGGGGGCAGCGTGAGTATAAAAGTACTGCCCTGGCCCAGGGTCGAGTTTACGGACAGATCTCCGTTATGGAGTTGGGCAATCCGCCGCGACAAATGTAGCCCCAGTCCGCTGCCCGCCCGCATATGATCCCCTTGCTGAAACCATTCAAAAATTTGGCGCTGGTCCTCCTCAGAGATGCCGGGGCCAGTGTCCTCGACCTCCAAGCGAAGCGGTTGATCAGCCAAAGCACACAGCCGGACTTTGATGTGCCCCGCATCGGTAAACTTGAGCGCATTGCCAATCAGATTTGTCAGCAGGCGGCGTAGCTCTAGACGATCGCCCTTTACGGTGTAACTACTTGAGTCTTCTGCCAGGCGCTTCCCATTCGATTCATCGCAGGTGTTTGTTTCTAGGGTTAGTTCAAGCCCTTTTTCGGTGGCTAAAGGCGCAAGCTCCTGCACAATCTCTTCACAGAGTGGCTGTAGCGAAACCTGCGACAGACTCAGCTGCTTTTGCCCGGCATCGTGGCGGTACACCTCTAGCAGCGTGTTGGCCATATCTAACAGGTTAGTATTGTTTGTAATGACATTGGCCAGGACCTCTTGAGCATCTTCTGCAATGCTGCCAAAGGTGCCCTGTAGACAAAGCTCCAAAACCCGGTTGGTCGCCACCAGGGGGGTTCTCAAGTCGTGGGTCAGGCGAGCCATAAAATCATCGCGCTGCTGGACCATATATCGATAGTCGTCAATACTGCGCTTAAGACGCAGCATTGAACGCACTCGAGCCAGCAGCTCATCGATATCAAACGGTTTTCGCAAAAAGTCATCCGCACCCGCGTCCAGCCCTTTGACCAAACTAGACTGGTCGTGCGCTGTCAGCAACAGAATTGGAATGTAAGGCAAATCCGGATCCTGACGCACTCGCTGGGCGACGTCGTAGCCGCTAAGACCTGGCATCATCACATCCAACAAAATTAAGTCTGGGGGGTGCTTTGCAATGGCTTCTAAGGCGGTCTCCCCATCCTCAGCCAGTCCAACTCTGTAGCTGTCGTCCTCGCTCAAGAGTGACTCTAACAAAAACAGATTGTCGGGGGAGTCGTCTACCGCCAGGATGTTGGCTTTGGAATGATGATCCATAAGTCAGTTAGGAACTCTGCGCACGGTTGAGTAGTGTCTCCAAAGTCAAGCTGCTATCTTTAGAAGGAGCCTGATCAACAGGCAAGGCAGGTTGAATTAGGAGATGCTTTCGAGAATGCAAGCACTCACTGAGTTAGAAATACTCTACTCTATTCAGAATCTAACAGCTTAACCAGTCGGTTGATATCTTACCCAGGGTAGAAAGATATTCAAAAAGACCATAGATCATCCCAGAGCAATACCATAAATAGTTTCAAAACTTTTGTCAGTCAATCAGGTTGAACCCCCTAATAACGGCATGAGCAACTTCTCTAGCCCCTCTTTTCAAGGGGTTGGGGGGCTCCTCAATCGCTAAAACAACTGATAGATTCCCCTCAGTCCCGCTTGGAAAAGGGGGATGTCCACCCTAAAGTTGCACATCGCGTTAATAGCTATCCATGACCTAACTATTCGTCAGGCGGACCTGCCGGGGGAATTTTACCCTAAAGCAGCTGCCTCGTCCCGGCTGGCTGTCTACTGAGATGTTTCCCTGCATCATCTCGAGCAGCAGGTTGGTAATTGATAGGCCCAGCCCTGTGCCCTGATGCTTGCGCGACACCGACTGATCGACCTGGTGAAAGGCATCGAAGATATGGGGTAAATTTTCGGCAGCGATGCCCAGGCCGGTGTCCTCCACCGCAACTTCGAGGGTGTCAGGGGTCAGCTCTTTGACCCTGATACCCACATGGCCTGCCTCTGTGAATTTGATTGCATTGGATAGCAAATTAGTCATCACCTGTCGCAGACGATGGGCATCGTTGACAACCTGAGGATCTGACAGGGCTATCTCTAGCTTTAGCTCAATTTGCTTTTGCTCAGCTAGAGATTGTAGCGACTCGACGGTGGTAGCGACTAACTCAGCCAGGTTTATAGCCTCCAACCGCAAATCTAGCCGCCCCGCCTCGATTTTGGAGAAATCAAGGATGTCATTGATCAGATCTAGCAAATGCTGGCCACTCGCCAGGATGCGGCTGAGCATATCATGCCGACGGGCGTTAGAGCCCTCGGGATGGCGCATCAAAATTTGTGAGAACCCAATAATGGCGTTGAGGGGAGTCCTCAGCTCGTGGGACATGGTTGCCAAAAATTCTGACTTGAGCCGCGAGACCTCAACCAGCTGCAGGTTTTTGCGTTGGATTTGTTCCTGCTGGGCTGCTAAGGCCCGATTTTGCCGCTTGAGCAGCTGGTTGGTCTCCCTCAGGCGTTGATTTGCCAGGGCAACCTCAGACTCAGCCTTGTATAGTCGTATTGCGCCCTGAACCGCCCGGCTTAGCGATTCGCTTGAGAGTCTGTCCTTGGCGAGATAGTCTGAGGCACCGGCTTTCATCAAGTTGACGGCAATTTGTTCATCCCCCTGGCCGGTGAGAACAATCAAGGGAACTTTGACCTCTAACTCCCGCAGCCGGTTGATCAGCTTCAAGCCATCAAAACCAGGCAATTTGTAGTCTAAAAAGGCACAGTCAAATACGTCAGATTTGAGCAGCTCGGCACCTGCCTCAGCATTGTCAACCTCTTGCAAATCGAAGGGCAGAGCTGAGCGTTGCAGGGCTCGACGGAGTGCCATTCTATCCACATCGTCATCATCGACGACTAACAATTTGAGCGTTTTTTCCATGCCAGCTGTTAAGGAAATTCACAAAGGGTCCAATATCGGTTGAGCGCGGCGACCACGTCGACAAACTTATTAAAAGTAACCGGTTTGACAATATAACCTGCCACGTTGAGATTGTAGGCATTTACCCGATCTTGCTCTTCATCAGATGTGGTTAGAACAATCACAGGAATATGCATGAGACTAGGATCCTGGCGCAGCTCCTGAAGAAACTCGATGCCATTCATTTTTGGCATGTTGAGATCGAGGAGAATTATCAGGCGACCGGATTCGGGGATCGTACCGGAGTCTTTTCGCAGCAGATCCAAGGCTTCTAAACCATTGCCGGCCAAATAGAGCGGATTGGTTACATTGCTCTTCTTAAACGCGCGCTGGACATTCATAACGTCAACAGCGTCGTCTTCTACCAGCAAAATGTTAGTGACTTTTTCATCCATTGTCTCAAACTACTGAACCTTCAACCATTGAACTATCCATAGCATACTCTCAAGTTGGGGCGATCTTCCTGCCCCTAAGGTAGGGGGGCACTAACCTAGACATCTATCCTGAGGTAGAGATTGCGATCGCAAATTTAGATTTCCTTTATATTCTTCAGGGTTAACAGACGTGAGCACTTACTCCATTTCGCACCACGACTCACTCCATATCAGATCCTTGGGGCCAGGTAAATGTAAAAGTGGTGCCCTGTCCACTCTGAGATTCGATAAAAATCTCGCCCCCTGCCGCCTCAACCGTTTTCTTAACAATCGCGAGTCCGACCCCGGTGTTTTCGACCTTATCGCGGGCCTCCAGAACTTGGAAAATGTCGAAGATTTTGGTGTGATAGGCGGGGTCAATCCCCAGGCCATCGTCTTGGACTGAAAATGCATAGAAGCCTTTGCCATGGGGTTTACCGTCAATCTGGATATGGCCATCAGAGCGGGGGTGGTGCTTGATGGCGTTACTCACTAGATTTGTGAAAACCTGAAACAAAGGAATGCGATTGACCATCAGGGTGGGCAAGTCAGCGGCGACCTCAATGGTAAAGGTGGGAGGCGGGGCGAGCAGGTCAATCACGCTAGACAGCAGCTGGTTGAGGTTGACCGCTTCTAAATTCTGATCGCTGCGTCTGACTCGGGAGTAGGCCAGGAGCCCGTCAATCAGCTTTTCCATGCGGTGTACTCGCCCTTGTAGCAAATCGAGCTGCTGCTTATTTTCGGCGGGTAGGCCAGTGCCGATGTCTTCTTCGAGCCAGGTGGCCAGGTTGGCAATGGCCCGCAGTGGCGCTTTGAGGTCATGGGAGGCCACATAGGCAAACTGATCTAACTCCTGGTTACGCTGCTCCAGCAGGGTCATGGTCTGGGCCAAAATCAGATTGGTTGCAGACAGCTCATCTTTCTGGTGCGCTAGCTTTAGCTCGGTGGCTTTACGCTCGGTGATGTCTTCGATAAAGGCAATAAAGCAGCGAGGCTGCCGCTCGTCTTGGGTGATAGAGACCGTGACGTGACACCAAATAGGTTCACCGGTTTTGCGGAGATAGCGTTTCTCAAATGTAGCGGTCTCCAACTGCCCCGTCAGCAGAGCCTCATAATAGTGCTGATCGATAGCAGCATCGTCTGGATGGGTCATGTCTTGAAAGCGGGTCTGAAAAAGCGCTTTGCGGGAGTAACCTAGGATCTCGCAAAGTTTTTCGTTTGCCTGAATCCATTGCCCATTGAGGGCTAAGCGCGCAATCCCGACCCCAGCCTGCTCAAAGATAATTTTAAGCTGCTCCCTTTGTTCGCCTAGCTGCTGCTGACTGCGGCGTTGCTCAGTCACATCGTCAAATAGGACCCCCAAGCACCGATCTGCCAGGGGAAATATCTTGACCGCAAAGGTTCGAATATCGCCAGGGGCAAGGGTGTAATCGATATCACCCAGATCTCGATCTTGCCCTGTAATCACAGTCTGACGACACGCCTCGTACACTTCAGCATCCAGCGCAGGCAGCACTTCGGCCATGGATTTTCCGAGTACCTCGCGGTTGGGTCTGGCTAGCAGCTGTGCCGCCGCCGGATTAGAAACGAGCAGTCGAAAACTTTGGACATTGTCAGGGTCTTCTAACTGCCACAAATGGAAACCGTCTTGCATGTTCTCGATGGCCTCGGCATAGCGCTGAATCTCAGTCGTGCCTTGGGCGACCCGTGACTCTAAATCGGCATTCAAGTGGTATAAAGCCGTTTCGGCTGCCTTGCGATCGGTGACGTCGCGCCCCTCTGGAATCAGCAATATGATTTCACCGCTATCATCCCGCAGCGGTGAAATTGAGAAATCAAGGGTGGCAACGGTATCATTTGCCCCAACGACCTCTACCTCGTAGCGCACCCGCTCACCTTGGGCAGCCTGCGCGACCGCATCCCTGAGCTGTTGGCGGACTGCCTCTGAGCGCTGCCACCACGGCGCTTCCCAAAAGGGCTTGCCCAGCACCTGCTTTGCGGAAACCCCCCCAAACTTTAACGCGGTTTCATTGGCCTCTAGCAAAATGCCGTCGGGGGACAGCAGCCCAGTCAGCTGAAGCGTTTGATTAAAAATTGCTTGAAAACGTCGCTCACTGCCTTGAAGGGCCTGCTCAGTCAGCTGTCGCCCCGTAGCCTCTCGACCGATGTAGTAAAACAGTACCGACTGGTCCGCCGCTTGAAAAGGGGCCACGTTCCACTCTAGCCATTTCCAGCGACCATCTTTACATTGGTATCGGTTGCGTAGCTCAACCGTGCGCTCTCCCGCCGCAAGTCGGGCCACCTCGGCCTGAGTCGCGGCCCGATCGTCCGGATGAATCCACGCCATGAAGGGTTGGGACAGCCAGTCTGTTTCTGGGAGCCCTAGTATCTGCCCGAGGGCAGAATTAACACACTTAAAATAGCCATCTTCCCCCACAATCGCCAGCACGTCAGAAGACAGCTTAAAAAAGCGTTCAAAGTCCTCTGAGGCAAACTTTCTTAATAGATTTTTCTGCATGGCTTAGCCGTATCGTCTAGGTCTATGCGATTGCTCTCTAAGAAGAACTTTGATCTGAGATGCTGATGTACCTGCTTGATGACTATTAACTTACTTAACCTAGCTTCAAACTCTCTTATCCTTAATACAATTATTGTGATCTATGCCTTAGGTTAGAGTTAGCTGTTTTCAGCCTCCCTCATCGGGTAGATGTTAGACCCAAAGCACTCTGACATGATGAACTTTACCATCGATAAGTCTGTTGACGCCTGGTTAAAGCTGTGAGTAATGCCCCGAGCAAGAAAAGCGCCATGAGTGACATTCGCGTAGCACTAATTGAAGATCACGATTTGACCCGGATGGGTCTGCGAGCTGGCCTTAAGCAGGCAGGCTTCGACTTTGTGGGCGAAGCTGCAAATGGTGCCCAGGGCTTAGGTTTGTTGAAAGATAAGCAGCCGGACGTAGCCCTGGTTGACATCGGCCTACCCGACATTGATGGCATCGAGCTTGTCAAGACCTTTAAAGAGAGTTTGCCTGGGGCCAAGACACGCATTCTGATGTTGACCATGCATGATAGTGAGAAGGCGGTACTGGCGGCCTTCGCCGCTGGGGCAGATTCTTACTGCACCAAAGACATCGACACTGAGAATCTGGTGCTGGCGGTTAAAGAAACCCACGCAGGTCATGCCTGGATTGCCCCGGCCATTGCCAACATCGTTCTCCAGCAGGTGAAGCAGCCCCTGAGCGCAGGCGTCGCCTTAGAGGATCGCACCGTTGAGATTCGGGCGGTTGACCCCGACTATGAACAGATCATCGAAGCCTATCCGCTGACCGACCGGGAGCTAGAGATTTTAGAGCTGATTGTGGCGGGTTGCAGCAACGCCAAGATTGCTGAGCAGCTGTTTGTCACCGTCGGCACGGTCAAGACCCACGTTCGCAACATTCTCAACAAGCTTGGGGCCAACGACCGCACCCAGGCAGCGGTGCGCGCCCTGCGTTCTGGGCTGATTAGTTAAGGAAGCAATGAGATTAATTACGGCGACGTCCTTACTACGGGCGACTTTACAAGCCTGGCAAAAAGACGATGCGTCTCGACTGGCAGCGGCGCTGGCCTACTACACGACGTTTTCGATCGCGCCTGTGTTGGTGATCGTGATTGCGATCGCAGGCGCTTTTTTTGAGCAGGAAGCCGTTCAAGGCGAGCTAGTCGGTCAGCTACAAGGCTTAGTCGGTCGTCAGGGGGCCGAGGTCATCCAGTCTGTTATTACCAATACTCAGACATCAGCGGCCAACGGGTTTTGGGCTACAGTGATGAGTATGGCGCTGCTGATCTTTGGGGCGTCGGGGGTGTTTAGTCAACTGCAAGCGTCCCTCAACCAGATTTGGAATGTCAAACCGTCAGGCCAGGGGATTGCCTACGTGGTGCGCACTCGACTGCTTTCATTTGCCATGGTCGTCGTGATTGGCTTTTTATTGATGGTCTCCCTGGGGCTGAGCGCGGGGCTAGCTGCTTTAGGTCATTTCTTAAGCGGTGAAGCCCAAGCCTGGGCTCCTCTCTGGCAGCTGGGTAATTCGATCTTGTCGTTTGCTGTCATTACGTTGCTGTTTGCCCTGATTTACAAGGTGCTGCCCGACGTCACCGTTGCCTGGCGAGATGTCTGGGTAGGGGCGGCGATGACGGCCCTGTTATTTACCCTGGGCAAGCTGCTGATCGGCCTCTATCTTGGCAACAGCAGTGTGGGCTCTGCCTATGGGGCGGCGGGGTCTCTAGCTGTGATTCTGATTTGGATTTATTATTCGGCCCAGATTCTCTTTTTGGGGGCTGAGTTTACCCAGGTTTATGCAAATCGCTACGGTTCTAAAATTGTTTCGAGTAAGGTTTAGCCATGACTAAAGCTCCCTCAGTTCCCACCCTGGCCCAGTCTACTGTACAGGTGCTCACCCCCTGTCTACCCCTGCTTTTGAGAACAGAAACGGCCTCTGCCATTGATTATGGGGTCGATCAGTCGCTGATGTCCCCCATTGCAGTCGTCTCTGAAGACCAC
>JBCDDJ010000043.1:0-23656 GCA_039180385.1 Cyanobacteria bacterium P01_G01_bin.38
AGATCCTCAACCGTTTGAGGCTGATGATACCAAGCCGGTATCGCAGGCACAATCCTCGCTCCGGCTTCAGCCAGTTGGGTGAGGTTGCGCAGATGGATCAGGCTAAACGGTGTTTCTCGGGGAACCACAATCAACGGTCGCCCCTCCTTGAGTTGGACATCGGCCGCTCGCTCAATTAAATCAGAGCTGAGTCCTGAAGCCAGTTTAGCAACTGTGCTCATACTGCACGGCATGACCACCATCCCCAGGGTTTTGTAAGAGCCGCTGGCAATGGTGGCGGCGACGTTGCCCCAGGCGTGGCAACGCAGGTGTCCTGCTTTGGGTATGGCGGCCTGTTTGCGCCAAAACTTGACCTGCTCATCGGGGTTGACCGGAATGCGCGCATCCTCAGTCGAGGGTTGCTCCGATTGCCACACCAGATAGGCTGCCTTGGAGACAACTAAATCAACGGTGTAGCCCGCCTGGAGCAAATACTTGAGGGCACGGACCGCATAAATCAGCCCTGAGGCCCCACTCACGCCTAAAATCAACGGACGGTTTGGCACCGAGTTAGCGGCTGTTTCCATGGACCTGCCGGGGGAAGACCTGCTGATAGGGGAGTGCACTATTCATCGCTATCTTCGTAGTCGGTCTCTTCGAGGTCGGTCTCTTCGAGGTCGGTTTCCTCCAGGTCGGTTTCCTCCAGGTCAGCCTCCGCAACCGGGCCAGGGGTGGCCTCGTCCTCATCCTCATCCAGGGCTTCGCTGCCGCCCCCGACGGCTACCAGATCAATCTGCTGGCGGTAGTAGTCAACGCTCTTAACTTGGACCTCGACGCGATCGCCCAAGCGGTACTGTTGGCGATTTTTGCGGCCCACCAGTTTTTGCTGGCGCGAGCGGTATTCATACCAGTCATCCTTGAGAGAGCTGACATGGACAAGCCCCTCGACCAGCAGTTCCTCTAGCTCAACAAAGAACCCGTAGGACTGGACGCCGGTAATTAAGCCGTAAAAGACCTCACCCGTATGAGCTTGCATAAAGGCCGCTTTTTTGAGGCCCTCAAGGTCAGATTCGGCATCTTGGGCGAGGCGTTCTCGCTCGGTCAGGTGGGTGGTGATGTGCTGAAACTGGTCTTCTAGCTCGGTATGAACGTCCGGGGGCAGCACGCTCCAGTTGATTTGACCATGGCAGCTGCTGTGGCGCAGGTTAACGCGATCTTTGGATCGGGTCGATCTGCGATCGCGCCCCTCTTTAAAGACGGCGTGCAGCACCCGATGCACTAACAGGTCGGGGTAGCGCCGCACCGGGGAGGCAAAATGGGTGTAAGCGTCCTCTAACGCGAGGCCAAAATGGGCATCAGGGTGGCTGGCGTAAATCGCGGGTTTAAAGGTTGACAGCAGCAGATAGGTCAACACCTTCTCGGCTTTTGAGGTGGCAAACTGCTCGGTAAAATTGCGGTAGTCGCGGGGATGCACCTCTTCTTCGTCTTCGAGGTGTAAGTCCAGCTCCATATTGTTGGCCAACTTCACCAGCTCCTGCACATCGCTGGGGTCAGGTACTCGATGAATGCGATAGATCGCGGGCACCTCTAAGGCTTTAAGATGCTCTGCGACCAGCTGGTTGGCGAGTAGCATAAACTCGGTGACAATCACCCGCGCAGGCAGCATCGAAGACACGACCATAGCCCCCAGCGCCCCTTCATCGTCGTATTGAAACTTAGGTGACAGGTATTTAGCCAGGGCCTCACCCGCGTCCGGGGGGAAAACATGCTCGGGCAGGTTGAGCTCAAACGAGCCACGCTCGTAACGCTGCTGCTTGACCAGCTGGCTGATGGCATACAGCTGATCGACCAGCTCGTAAATCTCCTTAAATTTATTCAGCTCTCTTTTTTTGACCCCTAACTCTGCCAGGGTGGCCTTGTCATCCCGAGCGAGAATTGCCTGGGTTTGCTCGTAGTCGAGCTGATAGTCGGTTTGCAACACCGATGGCTGAATCTCAAACTCAACCATTTGACCCGCTTCGTCGAGAATCACCATCACTGAGATGGCTAATCGCTCTTTGTCCGCCAGCAAGGCACACAGCGATGTGGAGAGCGGGGGTGGCAGCATTGGCACCACCTGATCGCCCAAATAAACTGACGTGCCCCGCTTGCTGGCCTCTTGATCGATAGGGCTGCCGCTGGGTAGGTAATAGGACACATCGGCAATGTGCACCCCTAGCCGCCAGTGTCCGTTATCTAGCTGCTCTAGGGTCAGGGCGTCATCGATTACCTGAGACTCTTGGCCATCGATGGTAACCGTCAGCTGCTCCCGTAGATCAAGTCGATCCTTAATATCCGCTTTGCGGACCCGGTTGGGCAGAGCCTTAGCTGCCATCAAGATTTCATCCGCAAAGGACCGGGGTAGATCGTGCTTGCAATAAACAATCTCGATGTCATCGGCGGCCTCGGCGTCACTGCCCAAAATCTGGGCCACCCGACCGCGAGGGGGATGCTTGCCCAGGGGGTAGCGTAAAATCTCGACGTGGACGAGGTGGTCTTCGGCTTTGGCCAGCTCTAGCCCGTTGTTGTCTGAAATGTCAAGCTCAAACAGGAGCCGATCGTCTAAAGGCACCGCTTTAAAACGACCCGCTTCACCCGCTTTGATCTTGGCCAGGACCGAGGCGTTAGAGCGCTCTAAAATCAGCTTGACTTCCCCTTCGGGACTGCGGCGGCGATTGCCTTCTTTGGTGACCTTGACGAGCACTCGATCGCCGTTCCAGGCGCTATTCAGCTGGCTCTCACGGACGTAGATGTCATCAGCTTCTTCTTCATCTTGGATGGCAAAGCAAAACCCTTTGCTTGAGCAGCGCAGCTTGCCCTCGATCACCCCCTCTTCATAAAGGCGGCGATACTTGCCCCGTTCCTTTTCTAAAACCCCAATTCGCTCGAGGGCATCGAGGGCAATGTGCAATGCTTTTGCCGATTGACCACTGCTGCAGTTGAGCTTTTTTTCGAGGGCCTTGAGGGTGACTAGCTTGTCTTCCGAAAAGTTTGCTAGCAGCGCTGAGATCGAAAAGTTCATGTAGCGATGAATCCTTAAAGGTCATGAGCGTCTAGAGCGATTTTTCCAACCCTGTTTAAAGCCAGTAGTCATCTCTTAAACGGCCTTGACTACTTGAGCCGATATTGCTTGCGCTTAGGCAATCGATCGACCCACCGGAATTGTTTGTTTAATCTAGCGGCTGAGCCTGCTTTGAAGGGGAAGCCGTCAACGGAGGATCTTCATTCACAAGCAAGCGCAACAAAGGGGGCAAGGTTTACCTATCTGCTTAAACCCAGGAAAAGTGGCGCGTTTGACCTTCTAAGTCTTCCTCAATAGCGCAACTGTGTCAAATACTTTAGTTAAGTTTTCTAAAGCTGAGGCAAACTAGGTTTATGATCTCACGCCAGTGACCACATAGGTGACGCGTCGTCCCACGTTGGTGGCATGATCGGCAATCCGCTCCAGATATCGAATGACCAGGACTAAGAGTACCGTAGGCTCAATGGTTGGCGCGTTGGAAGGGGTTTGTACCAATTCCTGGTATAGGCGGTCGTAGTCGTCGTCTACGACGTCGTCTTTGTCCTTAATGGCATGGCCGGTTTCGGGGTCCAGTTCTGACAGCGATAGCAAACAGAGCGCCACCATGGACCGACAGCGATCCAGCATGACCTGCACGTCATCCATGCAGCTATGGGGGGGATACTGAAATAGCTTAATGGCCACCTCGCCGATATCTTTGGCGTAGTCGCCGATCCGCTCTAGATCGCGGATCATTTGCATAAAGGCGCTGACCTGACGCAGGTCTCGGGTAACGGGGGCTTCTAAATTCAACAAATTGACACAATCGACCTCAATCTGTCGATAGAGCTGATCAATTTGTTTGTCGTGGGGTTTGAGCTTTTTGGCTGCCTCTAGATTGCGATCGCACAGCGCTTCTCGTGCCAGCAAACAGGAATTTTCGACCAGGGCTCCCATCCTCAACATGTCCCGCTGGACTCGGGTAAGCTTGCGGGCTAGCCCCGGTCGGCTTTGGTTCAGCTGGGCGATAAAATCATCTTGGGTCTGAGGGATGCCTTCGTTGATAGCGGTGTCCATGTTTTTAGAGCACAAATCTTAACGGGGTTGCTTAATGGGGGGTGACTATCCACCGGGATTGAAAGGGCGATTTATAAAGGGGGCGACTACTAGCAAGTGCATGTCATAGCTAAGGGTGCTATGACATGCACTTATAGACAGTGTTGACGTGAATGCTGTCCGAATGCTGTCTTGGATACTACATTCTAATCAATCTATTCAATAGGAATCCATCGGGATCTATCTTTTACGGCTTGAAGGCTTGGTTGACGCCCAGGCATTTTCTATTAAAGTCTGTAACAGTTATGGGCTGAGTTGCTGCAACCGGGGCAGTTTTGGTCAACAATCTTTATAAACTAGTCCTTACTTGAATAGAAAAGGAATTTACCAACTATGGCCCTCTCTGATACACAAATTATTGTGATTTTGCTAATTGCCCTAGTCCCTGGTGTTTTAGCCATGCGCCTCGGCACCGAACTTTATAAGTAGATACCCTAAAGCAGTTCTCAGTCGTTAGAAGCCTCTAGGTCCTCGACTGAGTAGCTTTATCAGCCGACAGGCTCGACTGATTGCAGATTTTAGAGACTTTTGTAAGATTATTTCGCAGACATTAAACCCCCTTGGCCAAGCTAAGGGGGTTTTTGCAATCCAAATCACCCAGGGAAACTCCCAGAATGAGGTGTCTTTTTAATCAGGGCGACTGAATTTTGGCGAAAGGATGACTTGCGTCCTATGGGGGCAACGCTTACATTGAAATGAAGGATCTGAAGTGAGTAAGTAAAAATACTCTGAAAGAGAGTGCTGCTCTCCTTGCCTCCCCACCGATCACAATCGAAACTTTAAGCCTGACCCAGCCCCAGGCCATGCTCCCAAAGAAAGTTTGAAACTTCAGCTAAGTCCCTGTTAAAAAAATCAGGTTTGGCCCCATAATAGGGGCGACGGTTATCGTCAGACCCTGTGTGCGCCTGTATCGCAGCGACTTAATCGCAAACAGTTAAACGTATTCTGGTTTTTGCTCAATGAATGCCGCCCAGCAACCAACCTACGTCGATCTACCCCCTAGATCAGCCATTGCAGTTACCCATGGATTACCCCCATCCGATGCGGCAGCAGCTGAGCCCCTTGCTCGCCCTAGGCGCTCTACCCATAAGAAGTTTTCAACGGTTGCCGTCCGCCAATCGGCGGTGCTTGAGTCTAGCGTGAAGCTCACTGTTAATTTGCTCCTGGCGGTGGTTGCAGGGACTACGCTGGCTAAGCTATTGCCCTACTATCAGACCCAGCGGAGCGAGCTACAGTCCCTTCAAGAAGCCGTTCAGACCGCTGAGCATTCAAGGGTATCCCTGTGGGATGAGTTTAGCCGCAACTTTGATCCACAGCAGGCCCCCAGCGTCATGCAAGAGCACAGCGGTAAATCTCTGGCGACTCGACGGGCCGTCGTGATAGTGGATCCGCTTCAAGATTGATCCCCAGGCTTTATCCCCGAGCTTTGTCCCCCATGCTACTGGTACCCAAACTGGGGCAACCCCATCCGCTCGTCCCAGTTTTGGGTGAGGTTAAGGCACTGTATGGCCTGCCCTACCTGCCCTTTTAGGTAAGGATCAAGGGTAGCCACAACGATAGTTCGCTGGGTGCGGGTGTCGACCGCCAATCCTAAATGGCAGTGGTTGGTGCCTAATAGTGGCTGCGCTGTTGGCAGCTGCCCCACGGGTAAAATCTTGATCCACGGGGCGTCACGATAAAAGGTCCGGTAGATGGTGACCAGGTCTTCTGAGACCAGCCCCGGATCCCTCAGATTGGCATATAGGGTCAGGGTCAGGCCGCACGGGGTAGGAATCTCGTGGGGGGTAAACTGCACCAAAATTTCAGAGCCAATCAAATCATTGGCAATGTGCTCGATTTCAGCGGTGGCGGCATAGCTCAATGGATTAAGCGAGGTTAGAACGGTGCCCTCACTCCCTTGTTTGGCGTCGATCAAGATGCTGTCGGGGGCAATTAAGCCTCGCTTGAGCAGTGGGGCCAAGGCAAGCAAGCTAGCAGTGGGGGCGCTTTCTGGGCAGCCAAGCAGCTGGGCCGGGCGAATGCGATCGCTAAACAACTCCGGTAGACCGTAGACCGTATTAATCGCTACCGCAATATCTCGTCGCTCAATCTGATAGCAGCGCTGGTAGAGACTCAAATCACTAAAGCGATAGTCTGGCGACAGGTCAAAGATACGCTGGGCACCTGAGCTATCAAAGTCTTCCGGGATGATCAGGGCCGGGACCCACTCAGCGGCTTTCCCTGGGGGGAGGTTTAGAAAAATTGCAGCACACTGGGTCAGGTCTGGCCTTGCGGTGGCCTTTAAAGCTGGGTCGGGTAACCCGAGGGTTTGGAGCAAGGCTTCCCACTGGGGAGAGAGCCGAGGGGGCGGCTGGGTCGATGGGGGATGGGTGGGCAGACTGAGGTGTGCAAGGGTGACCCGAGGATGCCCGCTTAGCAGCTGTACAAGATAGCGGGTAGTCTGATTAGGGGTGCCCACGATCCCCACTGGTAAGGGGCCAGTCGCCGGTTTGTCAGTCGCCAGTTTGCCAGCCGCCTGTCTGCTAACAGCGAGATTGTCATCGCGGGGGGTGCCATGGGAGGGAGAGGCGGCCATAAAACATCGCCATCGTAACGTTATCGGGAGTGACAGACCCCATAGCCTCGGCAGGCATCCCCGGGGTGAGCACCCTGCCTTTGAAGCACCATAGCGCATTTCTAGGAAAGCGCCGCATTACAATCAAACTATGTCTTTTAGGTAAGTACTTGTGTCCGCAAATTTTGACGCGGGTTTTTTGAGTGAGCCGCAGCCTCCAGACCCCGTATTTCAGTTTGACACCATCGCATCAGCCCTGGCGGATTTGGCTGCCGGGCGTTGTATTGTGGTGGTCGATGACGAAAACCGTGAAAACGAAGGCGATGTGATTTGTGCCGCCCAGTTCGCCACCCCAGATATGATCAACTTCATGGCGGTGGAGGCTCGTGGGTTGATTTGTCTGGCGATGACGGGTCAACGGCTAGATGAGCTGGATTTGCCCCTGATGGTCAGTGGCAGCTCGTTTGAAGATGAGAATGAGCAAACGGCCTTTACCGTGAGTATTGACGCCGCTTTACACTGGGGCGTCACCACCGGCATCTCGGCAGAAGACCGCGCCCGCACGATTCAGGTGGCGATCAACCCTCGGGCAGTGTCCCAAGATTTACGTCGACCGGGGCATATTTTCCCACTGCGGGCTAAGGAAGGGGGGGTGCTCAAACGAGCCGGACACACCGAAGCGGGGGTCGATTTGGCCCGACTGGCGGGGCTTTACCCAGCTGGGGTGATTTGCGAAATCCAAAACCCAGACGGCTCTATGGCCCGGTTGCCGGAGCTGGTTGACTATGCCCAAACCCATGGCCTCAAGCTGATTAGCATTGCCGATTTGATTCGCTATCGGCTGCGCCATGAGCGGTTTGTTAAGCGAGAAGCGATCGCCGATATCCCCAGTCAGTTTGGCAAGTTTAAAATCTACGCCTATCGCAATCTGCTCGATAATTCTGAGCATGTGGCCCTGGTCAAGGGCGATCCGACCACGTTTCAAGACCAGCCGGTGATGGTGCGGGTGCATTCAGAATGTCTGACCGGTGATGCCTTTGGGTCGCTGCGTTGTGACTGTCGGATGCAGCTGCAAGCCGCCCTTAAGATGATTGAAAATGCAGGTCAAGGCGTGGTGGTCTATCTGCGTCAGGAGGGGCGTGGCATTGGTTTGGTGAATAAGCTTAAGGCTTATTCTTTGCAAGATATGGGATTGGATACGGTGGAGGCCAACGAAAAGTTAGGACTGCCGGTCGATCAGCGCAATTACGGCATCGGTGCCCAGATCCTTAATGACATTGGGGTGCAGAAGTTTTGCCTAATCACCAATAACCCTCGCAAGATTGCCGGCCTCAAAGGCTATGGCCTGGAAATGGTCGATCGGGTACCGCTGTTGATTGAGGCCACTTCTTACAACTACAACTATCTGGCCACCAAAGCTAAGAAGCTGGGACATCTGCTATTGCAAGCCTACCTGGCCACTGTGGCGATTCACTGGCGCAGGCCGCTGTCGATTACCGAGCGCTATGAACGTTTAGAGCGGCTGCGACAGCTGGCCCAGCGGCAGGGGCTGCTGCTCCAGGAAGAGGTGCGCTCAGTGGCGGTGGCGGTGTTTGAGCGGGCGTCGCTGATTGTCAATATCGGGGTCTCCCAAGCCGAAGAGCTGCCTGCTGATTGGTACCAAGATGCGGCCCATCTCTATGTGGGTGCGATCGCACCCCTGCTCGACGAGCTAACCACCTGGGATGACATTGCCCAACTCGATTTTCTTGTATCGACGGGCACCGATCCGTTTACCACGCTTCAGGTCAGGCTCGATCACCAGAGCTTTGATTGGCGAACTATGCCGCCATCAAAAGTGTGTCAAACTTTGGAAACCCAGCGGATCTACATGTTTTCTGCTCCTGACAGCAGAGACGAAAAAGAGTGAGGCGTTGCGCCAGCGCCCCCACCAGCGAAGCGCTCTCACCCAAGCGGTCTGCTTATCAGCATTCTTATTGGGAAGATCCATTTGGCAAAACAAGGCTTCTACCCAACTGCGGCGGGCTACCTGATTGCAAATTGGTCACTGCTGGGCTGGCCTGCTGCCGTCGGGCTAGGATGGTGTCCTCTAGGGCACTAACCGCTTCTACAAATTGGGGGTCGGCGCTGGTGCCTAGCAGATCGGGGTTTTGGAGGAGTTCTTGCTGCTGGTTACGGGTTAGCTCGATGTGCACATCGGGGGAAATCCCCTTGCTGCTGATATCGGTGCCATTGGGGGTGTAGTAGTGGGCCACCGTCACCGCAATGCCAGAGCCGTCAGAGAGGCCATGGAGTGATTGCACTAGAGCCTTGCCAAAGGTAGTGCTGCCCACCACCACGGCCCGATCGTTATCGCGCAGGGCACCGGTCAAAATTTCGCTAGAGCTGGCCGACTGGCCATTAACCAACACTGCCAACGGTAAATCCGTCAGCGCGGTCCGGTTCGCAGAGATTTCGTCATCATGGCCGTCGCGATCGACGGTGCGCACAATCGGGCCACGGGGCAACCACATCCGGCTGATGTCAATGCTGGCATTGAGCAATCCTCCGGGGTTGTTACGCAAATCGAGGACAAAGGCCTCTACATTATCTTGGGTGTCTAGCTGCTCAATGGCCACTTGCATTTGCTCTGCTGCGTGGGCGCTAAACTCACTCAAGCGGATATACCCTACCCGAATATCGCCTTGTTGACGAACCTCATAGTCAACGGCAGCGACTTCTAACTGGGCACGGGTGAGCACAACCGTCTCCGATGCCCCCTCTCGCTCAACGGTGATGGTGACCTGGCTACCCTGTTCCCCTCGAATCAGTTGGGACACGCTCTCAACGCTGAGCTGTTCGGTCGAGCGACCGTCTACCATAATCACGCGATCGCCGCTGCGAATGTCAGCTTGGGCCGCCGGAGACCCTGCGATCGTTTCGACAACCACAATGCTGCCCTCCTCTCGACGCAGCTGCATGCCCACCCCAGAGATCTCCCCTGAGGTCTGCTCGGTGAGCTCGGTATATTGATCGGGGTCTAGAAACCGCGTATAGGGATCGTTGAGCTGCTGTAGGGCGCGTCTGAGTTCGCGGTAGGCAGCCTGCGGTGAACTGTAGTCTTGGGAGAGCAGGGACTGTCGAACGGCGATCCAGTCAGTGCGATTAAAGGAGCCGTCCACGTATTCTCGATAGACAATTTGCCAGGCTTCGTCGAGGACAGATTTGGGGCTGTCCTGCAGGGCCTCAGCTGGACCAGACATAACAGTAGCCACTGTGGGGATGACTGCCGTGGCTGCGATCGCAAGGCTAGAGACAAATGCTCGAGATAAGTTTTCAGAATATTTCATTGAAGCGGCTATGGCGCAGTTGGAAAAGAATGAATTGGGCAAGTTATAGGGGCAACCTGAGCTGCTGAACCTAAAGAGAAGGAGTAGATGTTAACGCTTAGATAAAACCTAAGTAAAACACCCAACCAGTTTCTCAAAATAAATACAAACTCAAAATAAGCCTAAACCGGACGATTTTGAAGAAGTCTTATAAAGGGCTTAATTATTGATTAAATTAGCAAAGCCAGGGGTAATCCGCTGGGAGCTGCATCAGATTTGTAAAAACTTTATGTGGCTCTATTGTAGTGCGTTTACCTCGTCGCTGTGGACAATTAAAACTGTAATAAGAACGCTGTAATTAAACCTGTGGACAAACCACCCGATCACCAAGTCAAGGCTAAAGGCCTTCAGTTGCCTCTAAAGTACCCTAAATTGGGAAAAACCAACTTTTCTTATCGAGGTTTGTCATGGCCACACGGAGCAAGGTGAGCCGTCGCTGGCTGCGTTGGGGGCTGATCGGGGTTGGCTGTGCCTTGTTAGCCAGCGCCCTTGTCACCGGACTGGCCTTAAAAGTGGCTGCTAGCCAACCGCCAGCGGCCTATGTGGTGCTCGGTGGTAGCATTCGTCGAGAGATGTATATGGCTGAGCAGGCGGCGGGTCAGGCGACTGAGCGACCCGCCGCTTTGCCCATTTTGATCTCCGCAGGTTCCCAAGATCCCTGTATTCGGCTGCTGTTTGAGCAGACCCAGGCAGACCTGGCCCAGGTGTGGCTCGAAAAATGTGCTGGGTCTACCTTTGAGAACTTTGTTTACAGCCTGCCCATGCTGCAGACCTGGGGCGTCCACACGATTAAGCTAGTAACCTCTGGTAGCCACGGCCCCCGCGCCCTTTGGATGGGGCGAATCATGCTGGGGGCCCATCGGATTTGGGTGATCCCTGAGCTAGTCGAAGAAACCGGCGTGCCCGGCAACCAGGAAAGTAGGCTTAAAACCGGCTTAGACATCAGTCGAGCGCTGGCGTGGGCCTTTGTCAGTCAGGTCTATCGCCCTCGCTGTGAGAGCATCGTGTCGTTAGCCTCGGTTGATTTAGACCAGTGGCGACAGCGCGGGTTTAAGTGCGAGCATCAGGCAGGCATTGAGGGGAGTTAGGGGCAGGGCGTTGGCATCAGCCATGCCCCTTGGGCGAAGGGTGAAGGGTGAACGTGGCAATGGCTCAAAGCCTTCACCAAAATGCAGATAATAGGTCTTAATCGGCACCCCCCACCGCTGCACCGGCACCGTCGCCACCGGGCGCACTTGCTCAAACTGCTGATTCAATGCAGCTGTCAGCGGGTGCCAATCATCGCTCAAGATCAGCGCCGAGCGCCCGGCTAAGGGGCGTCTTTTCGCCCAAATATCAAACTGGTCAATGCGCTCCGACACCGCCAGCACGCCAGGGTCATTTAACGCAAAGGCGAGGGCTGATGCCGAGCGATAGTCGGTGGTGAGTAGTAAAGGTGGCTTGCCCTCTGCGACCGTCTGTTCCTGTTGCACAGCTTGAACCGTTGGCCCCACGGTATCCCAGCCAAACAACATGCGACCGTCGGGGTCCCCATCGGGGCCAAATAAAGCTGAAATTGGTAGCACGCAGTAATTCACCACCAGCAGCGTCGCCACCAGACCCCCAAAGCCCTGTGCCCACCGCCATAGCCCCAGATGTCGCCAAGGCGTTGCCTTGCTGCGTCCGGAGCCAATGCCCAAAAAGTAAGTCGGCAACCAGACCACCAACAGCACGTAGGCCAAGATATTCCAGTAGTAGAGCGCTGTGGAGAACAGCCCCACCCCCGATAGCACCCCTGTTGACAGAGCAAACAGCCCAATCGTGAATGGTCCCAATGAGGATTGACTTTGTCGCAGCGGCTGCGATCTCAACAGCTGTAAAAACGGCCAGCTCAAAAATGGAGACACGATTAAAATCGACAGCCCCCAAAAACTCAGCACCTCTAATGGTTTAACCGCTGTGCCCCCACTGTCAACGCTGCGGGTCAGGTAGTACTGAAATGAGAGCCAATCGTTTTGATAATTCCAAATTAAAATCGGCAGAGTGGCCAGGGCCACGATCGCACCCGCCCTATATAGCCGCCCCTCCCTCAGCAAAGGGCGCAGCTGACGATCGCTGAGCAGGGTTGCGATCGCCGCCAACCCCACAAAAACCGCTGTATATTTGCACAGACAGGCCAGTCCCAGCGCCAATCCCGCCCCATACAAGAGAGTGCTGTTGCCTTCTCCTTGGCGATATTGATCAAAAAAGCGAATCCCCCAGTGGGCTGAGAGCAGCGAAAAAGCCAGCAGCCACTGATCAGGCCAGGCCAGGGTCAAAAATACAAAATAGAGCGGGCTGGCTAGCAAGCTGGCGACGATAATGCCCCAAGCTAGCCCCGCCTGTTTGCCATACAGATCGCGGGCAATCTGGTAGTAGCTCCACAACAATAAGCCGTTGCTGAGCAGTGTCGGCAGTCGCACCACCCCACGGGACGTGCCCAGCAGCGCCGCAAACCCACCCTGCACCCAGGCATGGAAAGGCGGATGATCGTAGTAAGACCAGTCGAGATGCTGGCCCCAAAGCCAGTAGTACGCCTCGTCCGGGTTAGGGAATGCAAAACAGCTGTAGACGACGTGGGCAATGCCTAAAAAAATCAGCCCTACCCATAAAGGTTGCCAGCCGGTTACCTCACTCATACCCTTCCGGGTGTTCCTGGGAGCGTTTTTCGGAATGTTCATCCAAGGGGTCGAGTTCCAGGGTTTCCATCCCTAGATCGAGCATTAAATCGTCTAAAGCCTTTTCATCGCCGTCCTCTAAGGCCACCTCATCGCCTGAGAGACGATGCTTGACGATTTCACCCGTGGCGGGTTCTTCTGGTCGGGTGGCGGTGACAATCACGGGAAGCCCGGCCCCTTTGAGCCCTTGGATAATCCTTGCTGGGGTTTGAGGAAAGGCCACAAAGAGCGGGTAGGGGACATCGGTCCCCTCGGTGAGGAGATACTGGTGCTGCCTTGGCATTACCCACTCGTAGCCATCGTTTAAGAGCTGCTGGGCGCGTCGCCAGCGGCTGAGAATTTCAGAAAAGTCTTCGTCAGGGCGGTGGATGAAAATAAAAATCTCGATGCCGGTTTTGATTTTCCATTCCGGGTCGCACATCAGCAGAGCCAAATCACAGGGCAGGGCCACCACCTTGCGGGTGCGATTAATCGGGCCTATCGTGGCTGAGCCCTCCTGCCGAATGCGGATATTAGGCAGGGGAATGGTCACCACGCTTTCCTGGGGGCGGCGCATGCTAGGCAGGGTTTCTAGATAAGGACGATATCGCTTAAGCAGTGCGATCGCGCCCTGGTAATGGCTGCATTGGGCCAAGAGTGCTTCGTAGTCGGCTGGCTGAACGGCCATGCTGTCTAATTTCCCCGCGCTGCAATAATATATCTATCCGTATTCTAACCAACGTGACGCTCAGGCCGATCTGGCAAGTCGATCTGGGCCCCCCCCTTAACCCAGGGTTTCGCCGACTGCCAATCGGCTGCCGTTGGCAAAATCCCACCCGGACTGGGCCTTTTTCCCGGCGGGTTGTACCGTGCGCAATAGCAAATGCCCATTGCCAGTTGCCACGACGGGACCGTAGTTTTTAAGCACGCCGATTATGGTACCGGGGGCACTCACGTCAGCCCCAGCGCCTGATAGGTCTGATAGCAGCTGTGCATAGGCAGGCTTGAGCGAGACCCATGTCGGAGGCAGCTGCGCCCAAACTAAGTCGATCAAAGGCAGGGTCGCTTGCACCTTTAGGGGCTGCTGACGGCACTGGGTAAAGCAGCTCGGATAAAATCCCCGGACCTGATTGTGAATCTCCAGGGCAGATCGCTGCCAGTCAATCAAGTAGTCTGCTTTTTTAATCAAAGGCGCATAGCTGGCCTGGTCATCTTGCTGGGGCACCGGACGGATCAGCTGGGCATCGAGTTTGAGCAACGTATCGACCAGCAGGTCAGCGCTGAGCTTTGAGAGTTGCTCAGCCAGGTCACTCGCATTATCCAGTATCCCGATTGGCAGGGTTGCTTTGATTAACATAGGGCCAGTGTCCATCCCCGCATCCATTTGCATAGTGGTTACCCCGGTTTCGGCCTCCCCATGGTAAAGGCTCCACTGGATAGGGGCTGCGCCGCGATAGTGGGGCAAGATCGAGCCATGGGCATTGACACAGCTCAGGCGGGGCATGGCTAAGATCTCAGGCGACAGGATCTGACCGTAGGCAACCACCACAAAAGCATCTGCTCGGAGTTGGTCAAGCTGTCGCAGGGTGTCTGGGTCACGCTTGATGCGCTCCGGTTGCCAAATTGGGCAACCGACGGTGAGCCCTGCTGTCTTAACGGGAGAAGGGGTAACCTTGCCGCCGCGCCCCCGCCGCCGATCAGGCTGACTGACAATGGCGACGACCTCAAAGTCAGGGTGGGCGATCAGTCGCTCCAGGCTGGGGACGGCAAACTGAGGGGTTCCAAAGAAAACCAGATTTATTTTTCTTGTCACTTTTTCCTCCCTAACTATTGCGGTGTGTCTTTGACGTCTCGTCGTTTGTTTGGTCGCTATTGCCGCGTGTCTACGGAAATTTCAATCCGACGGTTGCGCTGTCGGGCCTCGGGGGTTTGATTATCGGTGATTGGTTGGCTAAGCCCATAGCCCAGGATTACCCAGCGAAAGGAGGCGCTGTTTTCAGAAGCCTGTTCAGAGGACGGACCCGGGGATAGTTTGCCAGATAAATAGGCTTGTAACGTATTGGCCTGTTGCAGACTAAGGTCTCGGCTGACTTTATTTTCTGAGCGATCGTCGGTGTGGGCACCGATTAAGAAGGTAGCTCTACTGTAGGGCGACAGATCGGCCAAGATCCGATCCAGAATGGTCGGGGCCGTGTCTAAAAGACGAGCCTCGCCTGGGATGAATAGGGCATCGCTCGGCAAAGTGATTTTGAGGTCACTCACCTGAAAGAGGGGATCGGTGCGCAGATCGTTGGCTGGGAGGGCTTCAGTCGTGGACGGGACGGGTTGCACCGAGGTAGTGGTAGATGGATCGCTCGCTTCTGGATTCTCGATAATGCTCGTTTCAAGCGCTCGTAGACGACTTTCAAAGTCAGCTGTTGACTGGGCTCGTCCCAAGGTGGCTTCCAGGTCGCTGAGTCGTTTTTTGAGAGTGGCCAGTTCTTGTTGCAGGGCGGTTAGCTCCTCTTGGGCAATTTGTTTCTCCAAGCTGTTGAGCACTGGCGGGGGGGTAAGTGGCTCAATGGGTTGGGTAGGAATGGGGACCGGCTCGACTCGGGTTTCTTGGGTGGGGCCTTGCTGCAACTGCTGAGGCAGGTGGCGCACGGTTTTAATCACGCGGTTTGTTTTACGCAGGGTGACTTCTTGCAGGGGCACACGTTGGGCCGGGCCGGGGAAAACACTGGCAACCCCAACGCCCACTAGCCAGGCGACCGGTAGACCGACTGCCAAGAGCATTAGCCCAAATACCCCGGTCAAGCAGCCCATTGAGCGACCCCCTAAGCGAGCGGTGGGTTGGGAGGGCGCGCTCGTTGGCGAGCTGGGTTTGAACGGCGACTCGTTTGTCACAACGCCTCTTTATAGCTTCCGAGATAGCATAGCTTTCGAGATAGCTTTCGGTTTATCACGTTCAGGTTCAATCGTCTAGTTCCAACCAGACCAGGGGCTGACTTGGACAATGCCGCCCTCGGTGATCACCACTAAAAAGTCCGTCTGGGGAAGGGCAGGATCGGCTGATTGGGCCAACTCCGGTAGGGGTGTCTCGTCTAGATAGGTCTCGGCAGCATCGTTGTGGGCTTCGTACCCAACGAGGGTGCCATCCTCTGCCAACCGCACGCGGTATTCCAGGGTTTCACCAAATTCACGCCGATCTCGATTTTCAATGATGTCCCGACGCAGTTGCGTATTGAGGTTGGCGATTTGGTTGGCGCTCTCAATTTTGTTTTGAATGGTTTGAGATAACTGGCCCGATGGTGGGCTTGTCTGAGGCTGGCGCGGACTCGAGTCGGGCTCAATGTCTGCCGCTGCCTCGGTGTCTGCCGCTGCCTCGGTGTCTACCGCTGCCTCGGTGTCTGCTGTTGCCCCATCTAGCGCCGTTGTGGACGCCTCATCTGGGGCTGACTCTCCGCTGGGGGCCAGACTTGAACTGGCTGGGGGCTGGTTGGCGAGTTTCAGTACGGAGACATTGCCGTCGGGGCTAAACACAACCCGAAACTGGGTCACGGGTTCGTTATTCTGCTCAGTTTCTGGCTCTAGAGGCAGATAGGTCAGGCTGGGCAGCGGGGTTTGCTCGATACTGGCCAGGGAGAGTTCATTTTCGGCTCTGTAGCCAATGAGATCCCCATTCTCGGCTACGCTCACCTGATAAGACAGGGCTGAGTCCAGCGTAGGGGGCTCGATCAGCAAGGCTCGGTCTAAGTCAGCTTGCAGCTGAGCTTGTAGCTGTGTGATTTGCTCAGGGTCAGTAATGGCCGGTTGTGGGCTAGCCGATTGTGGGCTGGCGGAGGGGTCGTCGTCACTGAGGGGTGGGTTGGTGCGGACCGGATCTCCTGAGGTGGCTCCTGCTGGGGTGGTTTCTGGGCGAGGCTCTGGAATTTCGGGGATCGGTAGCCAGAAGAGACCGGCGGCTGCGATCGCAAAGGCCCCCAATCCCAATAAAGGCGGCGTAGCCCGCTGAGCCAGGGGCTCACTGGGGCGGACATAGCGTCGGGATAGGGGCGCTAGCTGTAGTTTTAGATCCGGTAGGGTCTGGGTGTCTGCAAAAAACTGATCGATGGCTTCGGCCAAATCAAAAAGCTGTACCGTTGAGAGCTTAATGTTGTCAGCCGATGTTGGACTGGGCTCGGCATTGGGCAAAGACTCAGGCTGCACAATCAGATAGTGGTAAGGCCCATCACCGGGCTTGAGTTGCACCATCGAGGTTTCCGTTTTAGCGGGGGGATGAGGCAGCCCGCTCAACAGGGCCTGGGTATACTGGCTAATAGTTTCAACCAGGGATTGGAAAAAGGCTAAGCCACCACTAATCGGCCGCTCAATGCCGACAAACTTGCATTCGGCACTGGCTAATAAAGACAGCACATCGGAGGTGTCATTGTTGCTGAGACCTTCGATAATTAGGCTGCAATTGGGTAAAACGTACTGGCGTTGGATCGTCATGAGACCTCTCCATCAAAGAGGCTAGTCCAGAGTCGCTGCTCGCCGTGGGTGCCGGTGCAAAAAAGGAGCTGACCTAATAGTGAGAGAGCCAACTCGTTGAGTTTTTCATCATCGGCATAGTTGAGCACAGCGGTGCGCTTGGGGTTCATCCGGGCGCGAAAGTGAGATCGAAACCGACTCAGGTAGTCGGCCAGTCGAAAATGGTGCTCTAAAGAGAGTGACTTATCTTGCAGCTGTTGGTAGCCCAGCAAGAGTTGACGAATTAAGACCGTCAGTTTGCGAGACAGATGACAGGCAATTACAACCAAAGCTTTAGCTTCCTCAAGGCTGAGCGGGCGACGCTGGTTAAACTTGCGGAGGGGGTTTGTGCTTCTGATCATCCATAGATTGACTCGACCCTTGACCAAATCGTGCAGTCCCAAGTCCTTGGCGGCAATTAACATCGCCTCTGATGCTGATAAATCTAATGCCTCTAAGGCAAGCAAGATCAGATCAATCTGAACCCTGGCACGGCGGGGGCACTCATCCTGCGTTAAATCAGGATCGGCAAGTTTTTCGAGTAGCAATGGTTTAGACAATTCGACGGGAGGACTCTTTACTGGCATACCCTAGCAGCTATTAAAGCAGAATTTTATGAAACCACATTTAGGCACATTTATGACCTGCTAGCGATTTGACCTTAGCTAAGCCAATGCTAGCAGCTTGTTCACGACGGCGGATCTTAGAATCAATGGTGTGCTACCTACAAAAGTTGCCCCAAAAGCGTGGCTTAGACAACAAAAAAAATTGTTGGCGGCAACAGCCCCTTTATCGATATTCCGCTTGAAACATCTATATCCCGCTTGAAACCTTATTTTCCTGCCCAGGCATGGGAAAATAACCTAAAAATCGCTCCTCATAATAAATCCGAATTCAGTATCCCCGATTCAAAATGGATATCTTGGTAAGGGCGATGCAGCTGCAAAGCCTTTCAGGCATGGCTGCGCTTACCGCCTCTCGGTATCGGGGGCAGCTAACCAGGATTTCGTATAAGAACATTTCCAGCAAAAAAGATGCAAAAGCCTTTAAAGCCCCCAGGATTGGGGCTTTGAACCTTATCTCCTCCAGAATGAGGGGGTAAGGGGGCCTTCAATCGGTATAGCTTTTTCGAGAAAACACCTAATCTATCTGGCGAAAGCCCTGGATCAGCCAGCTATCGTCCTCACGAATAAGCGTGTATTCCATCCCCAGCACCTCATCGTAAGAGGCATCATCGTTGGGGGTGCCAAACAGATAAAAATCAGCCTTCTCACTAACCCTGGCTTGCACTGTAAGCTCAGTGGCATCGGTATCTTCGGGCTCAATCTCAAGGATTTCAAAGGAATGGACATATTCCGCGTGCCACCCTTCGTCTTCGGCGTCCTGGGCTTGTTTTTGCCATTTAGCCAGGAGCGGTCCGGCTAGAACAGCGTCCAAGGTATCGGCATCATAATCTTCACCCAGGGCGCTGGCCTTCGCCTCAAACCAGGTTTCTAGGGTGCGCTGGGCGATGCCGTCTACTCCAACTGGGCTAGCCTCGCCCGCTGTGGACAGCTCAATCGCCGGCTCGATCAGCTCGATCGAGAGCGGTTCGCCCTCTAAACGGGGTCCTGAAAACAGACCCCCCAGCCAACCAAACAGGCGCATGGCGACAAAGCCGACCGCCCCAAGGCAAAGCAGCCCTAGCAGCAAAACCAGGGACAGTCTTCCCCATTTGGGCATACGTCGGCTACGGCGATCGCGTTGGGTCACTCCGTCGTCGGCGACCGTAAACTCCGAGGGGGGGACTGTACTGCCCAGCCCATTTGCATCTGGGGTTTCTGATCGCGCCCCCAGTTTGCCTGGGGGCGATAGCTGAGACACCTGCCCGGCGACCCCTACAGAGCCCCCCAGCCAGGCGAGTTCATCTTCTGTGCTGCTGCGGGTTGCGGCTGCGGGCGCAAAAGGCGAGGGGGTTGTGGGGTCGAGGCGGCTAGCCTCGACATAGGCCTCGTTGGGGCGATAAGTCGAGGGCGGGGTGGCGTCCCAAGGTGTGCTGCTCTGCCAGCTGTCTGAGCCTTCGTCGGTCAGGGGCAAGTTTTCGAGGTAGGACTGGACTTGTTCGTTCGCAAAGTAGTCTTTGAGGGTTCCTTTGTGGTTGTCCAGGTCCCGAAAGAGGGGAAAGACCTCTTGCTGGAGCCAACGCTCAGAGTAAAGGCACAGTCCGGGTAGCAAATCGGGAGCCCCTTGGGAGTGACCTCGAATAAAGTCTAGGGGAGCCTGCTCTCGACTGAGCTCCAAGGCTCGACTGGCTTCTTCGGTTTGCCCCAACAGCACGGCACACACCGACTGCTCGAGGTGGATATCCTGGCGACTGCTGAGGCGCATCAGTAGCTGTTTAGCCCGCCGCACCAGGACCGGCTGATGTTGGGCAAAGCCCCGCCCAAGTAGGGCATAGACCGCTAAATAGGTCCCCACCGCTGAGGGGCGTTGGGCTTCGGTTTCAAAAATATCTTGCTGTTCAGCGGCGGTTAAATAGCTCCGCAATTGCTGAATAAACCGTAAAAAATCTTCGACACTCAGCCCAGATAAGTCATCCTTTGCGCCGTCAATGCCACCGCGATCTTCTAGCATGGCTTTGAGTAGCAAAATGCCCTTTTGACGCTCGGCTTTGTTCTCGAGGGGGCGGGCTACGAGTTCTAAGATGCGATAGGGTCTAAGCTTGTAGAGATCGGACTGCACTTCGGTGCGCAGCGATGGAAATAAATCTTCGCCCGTCAGGAGCTCTCGGCCTGTCTCGAGGGACTCAGCCGCGTTTTCGTAGTGGTGTTGCTGCCACTGCTCACGACCCAGCTCCAAGCAGGCCATAGCTAAGGTCAACACCACGTCTGACAAAACCAATGCCGGATCGCCAAACTGGCCGCTATTGAGGCTGGCTTGACCGCTGCTCAGGTAGGGACGACCGATTTTGATCACCAGTTCGTATTCCCCGAGTTCCAATAAAATGAGCAGGGCACCGACCAGTAGCTCAGGCTCGATCTCGATGGTCGGGCTATAGTTATCTCCGCGGCCAGAAGTCTCGGCTGACGAAGCATAGGACCCGGCTAAAAACTGATCGTCATAGGCCTTACGCTTAATCGGATCGCACAGGAGATTAAAGGCTTCATCAATCAGCTGCTTTCTGGTTTGAATCGCATACTCAGAATATTCGCGGCGGGGCAGCTGCAGCGTGCGATCTCGATACGCCTGCTCTAGCTGTTCTGCCGTCGCTTGAATCGGTAATCCAAGGATTCGATAGTAATCTAGCGGAATTCGCACAGCTATATCCCTAGCCCTTAAGCCAACGTTTTGATGCGTCTGATGTCTGACCCGATGCCTGTATCAATGTCTATATGCCCAATATCTATAACATCCAAACATTAGCCCTAGATATTAACCCATAGCGTGTTAAAACTCACAAATCATCGCCATGAAATACTGATAATTGAAAGCCTACAGCATATATGAAGCATTCCGGACGGTCTATCGACGAAGCGTAACTGATCTGTTGCAGATTTCTATCCTACCCCCCTCTAGAGAACTGAAAAAAGTCAAAATCCTTTCACCACATATAAAGATTAAATGTTTATTTTCCCGACCAGTGGACGCCTTGTTAGACCTGCCCATAGATTGCAAGCAAAGTCTCAGTAAGCTAATTGGCTAAGGCGCTGCTCACCTTAACAAAATTGGGGATAGGTGGTATCAATGCAAACAGCCTTCTAAGATTGAACGGATTCTCTTTAAACAATATCTTTAGAAAAGGGCGACTCGCTTTCACGAGTTGATCCTTTTTTTGGAATAATCAAAGTTTGTACTGCAGCGAGGACACGGCGAACCGATGGTTCAGGAAAGGACATTACCAGTATTTCAATCCGCTGCGGCCCAAATCACTCAGGATGAGGGGCTCAGGCTTTATGAGGACATGGTGCTTGGGCGGTACTTTGAGGACAAATGTGCCGAGATGTACTATCGCGGCAAAATGTTCGGGTTTGTCCACCTGTACAACGGGCAAGAGGCGGTCTCGACCGGTGTGATCAAGTCGATGCGTTCAGACGACTATGTGTGTAGTACCTATCGAGATCACGTACACGCCCTCAGTGCAGGGGTGCCGGCTCGCAGTGTGATGGCTGAGCTGTTTGGCAAAGAGACCGGCTGTAGCAAGGGTCGGGGCGGCTCGATGCATATGTTTTCTAAAGAGCACAACCTGCTGGGAGGCTTTGCCTTTATTGGTGAAGGTATTCCGGTGGCATTGGGGGCGGCGTTTCAATCGCGCTACCGTCGAGATGCCCTAGGGGATGACAGTGCCGACCAGGTGACCGCTGCTTTTTTTGGCGATGGTACCACCAATAACGGTCAGTTTTTTGAATGTCTAAACATGGCCGCCCTTTGGAAGCTACCCATCTTATTTGTGGTGGAAAATAACAAGTGGGCAATTGGTATGGCCCACGAGCGCGCCACCTCCCAGCCTGAGATCTATCGCAAGGCCAGCGTATTTGGCATGCCCGGTCACGAAGTAGACGGCATGGATGTGCTGGCCGTTCGCGATGTGGCCCAAGCGGCGGTGGTGCGCGCCCGCGCGGGCGAAGGGCCAACCCTGATTGAATGTTTGACCTATCGGTTTCGAGGACACTCCCTGGCTGACCCAGACGAGCTGCGATCGCAAGCCGAAAAAGACGCCTGGCAGGCCCGCGACCCCCTGAGCCGGTTTGAAGCCTACATGCTGGAGCAAAATCTAGCCGACGAAGCCGCCCTTAGAGCGGTCCGAGATAAAATCACCGCCCGGGTGGAAGACGCCGTTGAGTTTGCCGAAAGCAGCCCCGAGCCGGACCCCAGTGAGCTTTATCAGTACATTTTTGCAGAGGATTAAAGGGTAGAGGGTAAAAGGTCAAAGGTTAAAAGCAACGAATTATGCAGCCCTTCACGCCTCACTTTTAACTTTTAACTGACCCACTACCCACTACCTTCCACTCCGCCTGACTCCCGACCCTATAAATATTTAAGACATGGCAGAAACACTCCTATTCAACGCACTCCGAGCGGCAACCGACGAAGAAATGGCCCGAGATAATACCGTCTTAGTGATTGGTGAAGACGTGGGCCACTACGGCGGGTCGTACAAAGTGACGAAAGACCTGTGCAAAAAGTATGGTGACCTGCGGGTGCTCGATACGCCCATTGCTGAAAATAGCTTTATGGGGATGGCGGTGGGGGCGGCGATGACGGGCCTGCGGCCCATTGTCGAGGGTATGAACATGGGCTTTTTGCTGCTAGCCTTCAACCAGATTGCCAACAACGCGGGCATGCTGCGCTACACATCCGGTGGCAACTTTGAGATTCCGATGGTGATTCGAGGTCCGGGTGGGGTGGGTCGTCAGTTGGGGGCGGAGCACTCCCAGCGTTTAGAGGCTTACTTTCAGGCGGTGCCGGGGCTCAAGATTGTGGCCTGCTCGACGCCTTACAACGCTAAGGGGTTGTTAAAGTCGGCGATTCGAGATCGCAACCCGGTGCTGTTTTTTGAGCATGTGCTGTTGTACAACCTCAAAGAAGACCTGCCCGAGGATGAATACCTGCTGCCCCTAGATAAGGCAGAGGTCGTGCGTCCCGGCAAAGACGTAACGATTTTGACCTATTCGCGCATGCGTCACCACGTCGTGCAGGCCACCAAAGCGCTAGAGAAAAAGGGCTTTGACCCCGAGGTGATTGACTTAATTTCCCTCAAGCCGATCGACTATCAGACCATTGGCGAGTCGATTCGCAAAACCCACCGGGTGATCATTGTCGAAGAATGTATGCGCACCGGCGGCATTGCCGCTGAAATCATTGCCTCGATCAACGATCGGTTCTTTGATGAGCTAGATGCCCCTGTCCTGCGGCTATCTTCCCAAGATATTCCCACCCCTTATAACGGTCGCTTGGAAAGCCTGACCATTGTGCAACCCAAACAAATTGAGGAAGCCGTCGAAAAAATGATGGCCCTGCGGGTTTAGCCGTCTGTAAGCTTAGCAGTCATGTGGGCTTAGCGGCCATTAGCGGATCGCTGACCGCTATAATAAGTTGTTCTTGTGGCTTGGGCACTTATGGGAAAACAGCGATTAATCCTGGCGTCGATTTTGGCACTGGCCATCGCGGCGGTGGTTGTAATTCTTCGGGTTGAGACCCAGCTCGGGTTAGATCTGCGAGGCGGCTCCCAGCTGACCATTCAGGTGCAGCCCACCGAGGAGATCACCCAGATCACAGAGCGTGAGCTAGAAGCCGTGCAGCGCGTTGTTGAAGGGCGGGTCAACGGCCTCGGCGTTTCTGAGGCCGTGGTGCAAAGTGCTGGCCAGGATCAGCTGATCGTGCAGCTGCCAGGGGTGAGCGACCCGGAGCAGGCAGAGCGCGTACTGGGGGGCACGGCCCAGCTTGAGTTTCGCAA
>JBCDDJ010000044.1:0-23454 GCA_039180385.1 Cyanobacteria bacterium P01_G01_bin.38
CATCGACACCTACCAATACGGGGTGAGCGGTTTGAAAAATTTCATCGTGTAAACCCACCTCAATGCCAGAAAGGTCTTGGGATTGATTGATCTCAGTGGCTGTCGCAGTAACGGATTGGAGGCGATTGTGGACGGTGCCCACGCTGATCGGCAGATCGAATAGATCGCGAAACAGTTCCACCACGCCTCGATAGGAGCTGTGGCAGATGAGTATCAACCCCAGAATCAACTGGAATAGCCAGTTTTTAGTGACTAGACATCTCCGAAGCTGAAAAGCTTTGATATGAGGGATGTATAGCGGTCAAGACAAAGGCTGCCAAAATGGAGTGATCAACCGAATCTCAAGCGTTTAGCCGTATTGTTGTTAGTTTAGCGTCGATTTTGTGACCCTCGAATGGGACACCTGTTAGTCATTTCAAGACTGAATTAAATGCCTCAATTCATAACGACCTAATCGTACTCTAACGAGTCCACAAACGACCAGGATGGCTGTTTCATAATGCCGACCACTGAGGCGAAACCGCTCCTGGGCAATCCGCCAAATTTTGACCACCCGAATCAGGTGTTCGATATAAATCCGACTCTGAGAAAATTCCTTATTTGCCTGTTTCTGTTCGGCACTCAGGTCTTGCTGACGGGGCTTTTTCATCGGGGTGTGGGTGCGAGTCACCCCCTGATAACCTTTATCTCCCCCATAGACTTGGTCTTCGCTCAGATTCGCCTGTTGCTCACGCAGTAAGCTCTGATCACTGCGTGGTCCCGGCACACCTACGAGCACATCGACAATGTCATGCCCTGTGGCCAAGCTGATGATCTGGTTTTTGAACGTATGTTGCTTCTTCTTGCCTGAATAGTAAGTCCTCTGAACCTCATTATCCTTAGGTCGTTCACGGGATTGCTCGGTGCTATCGACCAAAAGCTCCTGCTCTGCCAGAATAGTCTGAAGTAATTCCAGTTGCTCTGGCTTGTCAGCCACTTCCTCCAACCAACTTGATGGCAACTGTTGACGTAATCGCTGCACCCAGCGGTGATAGATGTCATGGGCCGTGCTTTCACAAACCCCGTAATGTAGCCCCAGCATCTCAAAGGTAGGGTGCTGTCTGAGATACAACAGACACAGACTCACTTCCTCTGCCTCACTGAGTTTAGGAGGACATCCGCCACCGGGCGCATTGATACGAATTTTGGCCGTTGATATCTGGCTCTGATGCACGGCTTGGTCCCTCAAGATCACGGTAATCAGATCATTGAATTCCTGATAAGGAATCCCAAACATACGCTGACACCGCTCAGGATTTTGATTGATATAATCGTAGGGATTTTTCATTGGGTCGGTAACGCTCTACTTTTAGAGTTTTACCGCCTTTTTTTACCCGAATTTATATTTTGGAGATGTCTAGTGCCGAGTGGTTAAAACTTTAAAAGTCGATGCTGCCCTCGATACTGCCAAAGGGTTGGAATGGCTCTGCTGGGTCAAAGGGGGCTTCGATGCCAATGCTAAATTCAAGGGTGAGGTCATCTACTTCGACCTCATAGGTCACTTCAGGCTGGATCAGCCACGTACCGTCGTCTTGTCCAATCGGAATTTCTATCTCTATTTGGTCGTCCTCACCTAATGAGAAGGCAGGGCCAATTTGCCACTCGCTGAGTTCTCGATTATCAATGTCGTATTCAAACTCTCCTCGAATTCGACGGTTTGCAGTGGCTGGCAAGGATAAACTGAGTAACACAGCGGCGGTTATCACCTGCCGAATGAGACAGATTATCAAAAGTCGCTGGTTCACAAATAAAACATGGGTTAGACAGCATGGATGGCTTCTTCTAAAGGAACAAAAAAATCGGGCTAATTGGCTTTGGCCTGCCTAGGGTTTAACGGCGGGAACCCCAGGCAGACTAGTTTTTTCAGGTCTACACAGATATCTCAGTGGGTTGCTTCTGCTTAGTGTGTTGAATCAACTGTGTTCTCTTTTCAGAAGAGAGTAGGGCGTCACCTGCTTGGGCATTCATAGCCGCCTGCGCGGGGGATTTTGCGCCTGCGATCGCAACTGGCTGCACGGGATGGGAAATCACAAAGCGTAGGGCCGCTGTGACCATCTCGCTGCCAGGGGTTACAGCCGTTTTGAGGTTTTCGACTTTAGCCAGTTTGCGGGCCAGCTTTTCCTTAGATCGCTCGCTGCCGTACCATTCGGAGCGGACCGTGTCGGTAAAGACGGTCTCTGCTGAGTATTTGCCTGACAGCAGCCCTTTGTGGAGGGGGCCTCTGGCCAAGACAGCGATGCCATGTTCTTGACAGTAGGGGAGAAACTCATCGTCAGCTCCCCGGTTTAGCAGAGAATAGTCGGTTTCAACGACGCGACAGGTGCTGTTCATATTAAACAGTTTGAGGACATCGAGTTTGTCGGTGGAGATCCCATAGGTGCGAATGTGGCCTTGTGCTTTGAGGGTTTCAAAGCCTTCTAGATAGGTCTCTGCCTGCTTAGGATCGGAGAGTTTGCCTTCATGGCACAGCATAATATCGACATAGTCGGTGCGTAGGCGGTAGAGACAGGCGTGCATGCAGAGTCGCACCATGTCGACGGTGGTGATGGGGACCATTTGTCCGGTGCGTCGGCCCCAGCGCCCGATTTTGGTGACGATGTAAGCTTTATCGCGGTGACCAATCAGGGCTTTGCCGAGGCGTTCTTCTGAGAGTCCGGCGGGGATGCCGTAGGATTCGGCGGTATCGATCAGGTTGATACCGCTGTCGATGGCACTGCGGACGGTGGCGATGGCGGTGGTTTCGTCGATGTGGCCCCATTGGTTGCCGATGTTCCAGGTGCCGAGGCCAATGGTGGAGAGTTGAAGGCCGGTTTTGCCGAAGTTGCGGTAAAGCATGATGTTGGTTTCTCCTATGAGATGAAATATCAAGATCGGATTTAAAGCCCCGAGTATTGGGGGTTTGGAGGCCTGATGAGTAGGTCAAGCATGATTTAGTCCTTTGAGGTATTGGTGATGTTTGAAAGGGGGTGCGCGGGACTTTCCCTCCCGCTCCCTCCCTTCTGCCTCTGGCGTGATCGGCTCGCGCAGTATCTCAGACCTCTATTCCAGTCACTAACACTAAACACATGCTCTCCCTTTGGGAAAGAAATTTAGGGTGTAAACGCCTGAGTGGCTTCTCGCAGAGTAGGCTCTAAGGGTTCTCTCCTCATAAGAGAGGGACTTAGGTCGGGGGTGTGAAGCCTGTAGAGATAGGTGCAGGCATCTCGATCTCGGCAGGAAGGTAGGTGACGTTTTTGGGTTCCTCTGGGCAGAGGGTGCCCTGGCCGTTTGAGAGGGTGACAATATCGTGGGCTCCATCGGTCAGGCGCTGGTGTCGCCTAGAAATAGCGCGATTGAGGATTTTTTCTAGCTTAAATAGCTGGCTTTCAATCCATTTGGTGATGGGTTTACCTAAAAACGAAAACCGGGCGGCGATGGGTTTGATAATTTCTTTGCGTCGCCGCTGTCCGAGCTTCTTATAGCGTTTTTGAAAATAGCTACTTTCTGCCAGATTCCACTTTTCTTGGAAATGGAGCAGACTGTTGAACTCCCAGTCATCGCTCCAGCGGAGCATAAAGTAGGGCAGGTCGGCCCACTGTAGTCGAGGAGCGGGGGGATGGGTGAGAAAGGTCACAACGGAGCTGGGTTCAAAGTAGATGATGCCGCCAGCCCGGGTTACGGTCATACAGAAATCTAGATATTCTTTGGTGCAGGAGAAACCTTCGTCCAGCAGGCCAATACGGTTAAAGATGCGGGTCTGCACCAACATAGCGTGAAATTCGACAAAGCCGGTGGTCTGCCGTTTGAGCTGATCACGAACCTCGGCAACGGGGCGATTTTGGAAATAAGTTTTTTCTTGAATCGTCCACTGTCCGGTTTCTGTTAGGGTGCCTTGAGGTCCCCGCTCACCTCGGGTAAACTGCGCATATTCGTCTGGAGCCATGTAGTCGCCCCCCACGCAGTGGACGATGGTGTGCAGGGGTTTGTATTGGCAGACGAGAGAACCAACGACGGTTGCGCCGGTTTTTTGACTGCAATCGACCAGAGCGCTCAGCCAGCCTGGGGCAAACATGATGTCGTTGTCGACAAAGACGACATAGGGAGTGGTTACTCGCTGTAAGCCCACGTTTCTGGCTTGGTTGGGGGAGAGGTAGTGTTGCGATAGCGCACGCGCTGACTTGTCAGTTCGCACCAGCCCAAATCCCTTCGCTTGGGCCTGGGTTGCTAAATAGTCTTGGACCCTGGCAGGGGCGTTGTTGTCTATATAAATGAGTTTGAAGGGATATTGGGTATTGTCATACAGACTCTCCAGGGAGTCCTGGGTAAATTGGAAGCGTTCTCGGGGAACGACGATGATGGTGACTTGGGGTTGTGTCATGGTGATTCTCCTGATTTAGGGGATAGTGGGTAATAATGGGTAGTGGGTGGTGGGTAGTGAGTCAGATAAATCGTAGGGGCTAAGGTCTCCTTGTCCAGGGAGCTAGGGAGGCAGGGAAGGAAAAAAGGGAGCTTAATTACCGAGAGGTTGGGGGCTGGGTGAAATGGCGGATTGTAGCTGGTAGAGGGCGGCGTAGTGCTGGCCTTGATGCATCAGCTCTGAATGGGTGCCGCGTTCTAAAATTTGACCGCTGGCGACGTAGAAAATTTGGTCAAAGTCTTTTGAGGCTCTCAAATTGTGGGTGATTAGAAAGGTGGTCGAGCCCTGGGTTAAACGGGTCAGGGCCTCCGTCACAGTGTGTTCACTCTGGTTGTCGAGGCCGACGGTGGGCTCATCTAAAATTACGATGGGGGCTTTGCGAACGGCAGCTCGGGCAATGGCAATGCGCTGCCGCTGTCCGCCCGATAGGGTCGCGCCGCGTTCGCTCATCTGGGTGTCATAGCCCTGGGGCAGCTCCAGGATAAAGTCATGGGCATTGGCCAGGCGGGCGGCTTGCTCAATCTCTTGATCCGTGGCCCCTACTGTCCCGTAGGCAATGTTGTCACGAATGGTGGCCCCAAACAAAACGCTGTCTTGCAAGACAATACTGACCTGCCCTCGCAGAGAGTCTAGCTGGTAGTCGCGGATGTCGTGGCCGTCTATACGCACCTGGCCCGATAGGGGATCGTACAGGCGCAGTAGCAGGCTTACCAGGGTCGACTTGCCACCTCCGGAAGGTCCCACCAGGGCAATCCGCTGCCCCGCTTTTACGTCAAAGCTGAGATTTTCTAAAATGATTTTGTCAGGGCCGTAGGCAAAATGAACCTGGCAAAAGCTAATGTTGCCCTGGAAGGGTTTGGCTGCGATCGCACCTCGTTTATCTCGCACGTCGGGCATCACATCCAGTAAATCGACAATCCGCTCACCGGAGGCGGTGGCTTTAGAAATCTGCGCCATTTGTTTGGCGAGCTGACGCGTCGGCTTAAAAGCAGTTTTGAGGTAGGTGATAAACACCAGCAGGTCACCGGGGGTAGCGCCGCCCGCCTGCACCAGGACGACACCGCGCCAGAGGACGAGGGAGGTCGCGATCGCAACCAAAATCTCCACCGTTCGCTGTAGCCCGGCTGACAGCTGCTGAGTGCGGGCACTGTCTTCCAGACTTTGCCGGTTGTCGCTGGCAAAGATAGCCTCTAGGCGGCTTTCGAGGGAGAGGGCCTGCACCACCTTAATTGCCCCAATCGCCTCAGCAGCAGTCGCCGCCATCGCACTCTCTCGCTTACGCTGCTGGCGCGCAACGGTTTGAATCCGTTTGGTTAGCTTGAGACTTGACAGCAAGAATAGCGGCAGCACTGCCAAAGCAATCAGGGCTAGCTCCCAATCTAGCCAAAACATCACCCCCACCATACTAAACAGCGTCAGCGTATTGATAATCAGCGGCAGGGTTGCGGTCACCGTGACATCTCGCAGACGATCGATGTCGCTGGTAATCCGGGTGACCAGATCGCCGCTTTTGGCCTGGTAGTGAAACGACAGCGACAGCCGCTGCAGGTGGGCATAGAGTTTCGCCCTGACCTCGGTAATGATGCGGCTAGCCGCCAGGGATAGGCCCACCATACTAACGTAGGCTGACACCGCCCGCAGCGCTGCGGTAACAATCACAGCAACCGCTAGGAGCAGCAACAACATATTCGGGCTGACGCTGCGTAGCATCGGCCAATCTAGCTCTGCCCCTTGAGTCTCCGGCATCAGAATATAGTCAAAAATCAGCTTCAGGGGCCAGGGAGCCAGCAGCCGGGCAAACACCTCCGCCACCAGCCCAACGCCAGCCAGGGTCAGGAGCGAACTTTGCTTGCGAATCTGCGGTGAAAACTGCTGTAAAATCCGCCGCATAGCTGGAAAAGCCTGTTTCAGATTTTTAGGACGATTGCGTTTAATCATAGTTATGCGCGTATTGAGCTTTCTATGTTTTACCCTTTACCCATTCAGCAATCTCAGTCTTCTCTTTGAAACCGCCTCCCTGACGCCCAATATCCGTTCATACACGTCCTGCCAGTTTTGTCGCTCGACGGCGGGGGCCAATTGATTCAGCGCCTTTTGCCTGGCGGCCATGCCCAGCTGTTGGCGCAGCCCTGGCTGGGTAATCAGACAGCGCAGGGCGTTGGTTAAGGCCACGGTGTCACCGGGCTGCACCACAAGACCGTTGATGCCATCTTCAAGAATCTCGCCGATGGCGTCTACGTAGGTGCCGACGATAGCTTTGGCGGCCAGCATGGCCTCTACCATCGCGTTAGGGCAGCCGTCGTGGAGGGAAGGAATCGCAAAAATATCCATGGAGGGCAGGTAGGCCACTGCTTCCTGGCGGCTCACTTTGCCAGTGATCACCACTCGATCCGCAAAGCCGCTCTGCTGGAGGGTCTGTTCCCAGTAGCCACGTTCTTTCTCGGCAAAGTCACCGACGAGCAACAACGTCAGGGGAGTGATGGCTCTCAATGACTGGCAGGCATCAAACAGGTACTCCAGACCCTTCTTATCTCGAAAGCTGCCAACCGAGCCGACGACAGTCCCTTGCAGCTGATCTACCCGGGCAGGCTGGGGTAAGTTATCAAAGGACAGCGGGGCAATCGAATTCCAAAAGGCAACGGACTTATCTTGAATCGAGGGAACCAACACCCTGGCTCGATGCATCAAATCGGTACTGACAAAGGTTGTCCAGGCAGAATTTGTCAGGGCCCAGGTAATTTGCCCAAACTGTTGGGGGCTGAAGGCGTGCTTGTGCAAATCTGCGCCACGGATACTGTTAATCACAGGAATGTTGTTTTCCTGTCCGAGGAGTGTGGTCAAAAAGCCCATCTCGTTAATAAAGAAGGCGTGGAGAACATCAAACTGATACTCCCTATGCAAGGTCTGGAGTTGGCCGTATAAGTCACAAAAGTAATCTTGCTCCTTAGCTTGGGCTGAGCGCACCGCTGGGTATAGGCGGTGAACCGTAATGCCGCCCTGTCGGGTGGTTTGATGGCCAGGACGACGATATTCACCGGCGGCGGCCATGGCGCGTTCGTTGCGAAACACAGCGCGAAAGACCGCCACGTGAACGTCATAGCCAAGATCAATCAGCATCGTGGCTATGCGCTTAACCGATTCACCTACCCCACCGATATCTGGGGGAAATTCCAGGGTGGTTAGGCAGACTCTCTTTTTCATAAAGGCTCCTTCAGATAGGGGGTGGGCAGTGGGGGGAGACGTCATTGGACCAGGGGCACTGGGGAGACAGGGGTAGCCAACATCCGTTGAATATGCCTGGCGGTGTTGTCTGCCCCTTGCAGGTTGAACCCAGAGTTGAGATCGCCTGGGGTAGGGGGGGTGTCCAGGCGGTGGATGATAGCCTTCACCAGGCGATCAGGGGCTAGATCGGCGGGCACCAGCAAATCTAAAACACCTCGCTCGGCGAGTTTCTGAGCCCGAATGTGTTGTTCGTTATTTTGGTCTTTTGATAGGGAAGGGAGAATCAGCGATCGCACCCCGGTTTTGAGCAAATTCATCGTGGTATTGTAGCCACCTAAACTCACCGACAGGTCAGCTTTTTGCAAATAGTCGATCAGCCGCGAGGTAAAGCGACGGAGGGTGACATTGGGGCTGCCAGCAGCGGCTTGCTGTAGTTGAGCAAAGTCCTCCGCTGGCATAAAGGGGCCCGCGAAAGCATAAATCTGGTGAGGGTGCGTCTTGGCTAGCAGCGGCCCCACTGCAATCACGGCTCGGAGCAGCTCATAGCCATGCCGACCGCCCCCCACACTGGCTACGATGATGGGGGCTTGATCACTCAGGCCGGCAATGTCATCGATGGTCAACAATTGTTGTCGAGGGGGGGACTGGGCTACGTAGCCTGTGTAGATAACCTCGCACTGGAGGGCGTTAACTCGAGGGAAACAATCCTCTAACCGTAAAAAGTTGGCATCGCCATGGAAAAATACAGCATCATAATATCGATTGATGAGTTCACAAATGCGATCTGCCCGCCTTAGCCAGGCCTCAGCCTCCATCGGCTGAGTCATGATCAAATCCCTGAGACTACAGACCACTCGGATCGGCTGGGGCGAAGCTCGGATCTGCTTAAGCAAAGGCATTAGCTCAAATTTCATTTTAAGTTTACTAAACGGAAAGCATTCGGTGATCAAGCAGTCGGGTCCAAACCGTTCAAAGGCCCCCAGCAGTTTCTGCTGGCGTTCTAATTTGACCTCGTCCAGAGATTTAGACTCCTCGACAGGCCTAAGGGTTTTGCCGTCTTGCCAAAGGCCTGGCAAATAGATCACCTCGGCATCGGTGGGCAGCTCAAACTGGGGAACGGGCTGCCCACCATTGATGAAACAAACCCTAAAATCTTTGACTAAATTGCGGATGATTTCTGCACTCCGAACAAGATGTCCCATTCCTGCCAGATGCTGGCAGTAAATCATAATCTTTTTCATAGTCTCTTTCTCTCGCAAACTCAACCGTGTTCTTCGCGATCGCAAGCTATCAGGCCGCTGCACTTGACCGTTGCTCTGAAGGGGGCACCGCGCTTTTTTGAAGCAAAGCTTTGACACACTGTGCGGTTTGAGTGACCCCCTCGAGATTAAAATCAAGCATGACAGGAGATTGCTTAAGCTGCCTGATTAACACAGCGGCAAAGCGCTCTGGGTCGAGATCTTCGGGAGTCAGTCGTCGTACCCGTCCAAGCACTGCCAGTCGCTCAACCCGCATTGTCTGCTCTTGATCATCATTGCCCGTAAAGGGCAGCATCATGGCTCGCACACCCGTGGTTAAGATATTCATGGTGGTGTTATAGCCAGCCATACTCACCGAAAGCTCTGCCTTTTGCATGTAGGTCAACAGATTAGGCGTATAGCGATTGATAGAGAGGTTCTGTCGATCTTGGGCAGCGTGCTTCAGATCCCAAAATTTTTCCTCGGGCATAAACGGCCCGGTAAACATTTGAAGCCGATGGGGAATTTTACCTTCTAAAATTTCGGCAGATTTAACGACACAGTCTAGTAACTCATGGCCAAATCGACCACCGCCGACACTCACTAAAATCATGGGAGCTTGTTTGCCCAAGGCAATCTGATCCGCAATCGTCAGTCGAGTGTTTTCTGGCTGTTGCACCACATAGCCGGTGTAGTGGACATCGCAGTCCAAATCATTGACCCTGGAAAAGCTCTGCTCTAAGGGATGCAAATGCGGATCGCCATGAATCAATAACTGATCAAAATATTGGTTGATCAAGCGGCAGATCTTAGCCTCATGGCGATCCTGATCTTGCTTGGTTACCACAATGTCACGTAGGCTGCACACGACTTTGGCGTTTTGGGCTCTGGCGCTTTCGATCAGCGGAATCAGCTCAAAAGAAAACCGTCGCCGACCAAAGGGAAAAAGTTCGATCATTAACACATCGGGCTGAAAGGAATTGAGCACCGTTAAGAGCTGCTGCTGCCGTCGGGCTTGTACCTCCACCAGGCTGAGGGAACTATCGACGGGCTGTAGCTCCCGAAACTCGGTATCGGTTTTAATCGCTGGCAAATTAATGACCTGTACCGATGACGGAGCCTGAAAACCTTGTACAACTTCACCGCCGTTAATAAAGCACACCTCAAAATCGGGGGTCAGCCCGCGCACAATCTCCATGCTGCGGATCAGATGCCCCATACCAAGAATGTGCTGACAATAGAACAGAAGTCTTTTCATAATGGGTGCCTCTAAAAGGGTTTAAGGATGAGAATTTAAAGATGAGAGAACAGTGATTGGGTGTAAGCCTGGGTGGATAGGCACAAGCGCTTGTGCCTCGTTGGATATATCAACTCAGCCAATCCATGCCAACGAGTAAAAAGGAGAGACTGCTGGCTTAGTTAGCGCCCTCAGCGCCGCCAAATGATTTGCGATTTGGGGTAACCCATTAAAATCTAACCCCGCGGGGTTAGCAGCCCGGGTGGCAAGCTGGGTCTCAACAGCCTGCATCAGCGAGTGCGGTGTCACATATTCTGGATGAATCATGCGCACCAACCCTTTCTTAGCAAAGCGTTCAGCGCGGATCAGTTGTTCCTGGGACGGCTTCACCCGAGGCACGACCACCGTCCGTTTAGCCAGGGTGAGAATTTCAGTCAGGGTGTTATAGCCCCCCATCGACACGACCGTATCTGCAACGGACAAATAGCTAAGCAGATCGTCTGTGAAACTTTGAAAGGTAACCCGGGGGCATCGGGCCGCTAACTTTTGCAGCGCCATCTGTTGCTCGGCGGGCATTTCGGGCCCACAGAGCACTAAACTATGGAAGTTATCACCCAGCGGGTTGAGCCCTTTGAGATAGGTGTTGACCAAGTCGTAGCCGTCCTCACCGCCGCCAGGGGTCACTAGGACCAATTTATCATCCTGCGTTAGCCCCAGCTGCTGTCTCAGGTCATCTTTTTTATGCCCACCCGATTGTTTGCGAATATAGCCGCAGTAGCGAACTTTTTGGGCAACTGGCAAAGGAAATTGATATTCTTGCACGACGTCAAAGATGGACTGCATCCCAACCACTAGCACCTGATCATATTGGGTTTGAATATGCTGGTAATAGCCTAGCCTGTGCCATTCACAGGTCGTTTTCTCGGGGGTGTCTAGAATGTCTCGAAGGAGAAGCACACGCTTGGTCTGGGGGAGGTGATTTTGGAGGTAGTTCAGGGTGGAGACTAACTCCCCCCTTAGGCCAGCGGGCTTTTTGTCAACCAGCAACAAGTCGGGCTTATAGTGGGTGGCGGCTGAGTAGATTAACTGCGATCGCAGCTGCACCGTTTCCTCAGTTGAGGTGCCCAAATACTTAGCCGTTAACTCTCCTGAGAGCCCCCGATTTAGGCAAGGCAGTTTAATATAGTCGAGCCCCTGAGGGAGGCGAAATCCTTGCAGCATCGGTGAGCCTGATACTAACAAAATCGACAGTCGGGGCCAGCAGCTGAGCAGATAGTTACAGATCGCAAGCATTCTGCGCAGGTTGCCGAGGCCAAATGCATCGTGGGAATAAACCATCAGTCTCACTGTATTCATAATGCACTGATATCTCTATAGGGCGTGGGGCAACCGTTCTTGGCTTGCTTACCCCCAACATCACCGTTGACAATGAGATAACTGTGAAATTTTTGTGAGAAGGCTTTCATGAGCCTCCGTTCATGAGAACTTTCTCATGGAGCAGCCGAGAGATTATGAGATAGGCTAGAGGATAAATCAATCAACTTCATCCCCCCTAGAGGTCATCCCGTGAGTAGCCCACGCCCATCCTTGCAAAGGGTTCTAGCCAATCAACCTGTGTGGAAACAACTGCTCCGAGAAACCCGAACGCGGATCTTACTGATATATACACTGCTAATGGTGATGCTGACGGGGATGACGGTTCCTGTGTTTAGATATCTGTTGTTTGCCCAGATCAGTGCACGGGTTCGAGATGATCTCAACGAAGAACGAACTGCGTTTTTAGAAGCGTATGAAGATTGGGAGAGAGCCCCCGATCAAAGCCTGGATGATCTGGAAGACTTTATCGATGAGCGCCTTGCACTCAAAAGACCGGAGGACGATAATTTTCATCTGGTGCTGATCGATGGTGAGCTATATCAGTCTAAACCCACCTATCGCTTGGAGCCCTTTCAGCCGGGTTCAGAGCTATTCAGGCAGTGGCAGGGCGTGACTGAGTTTGCTCGTGGCGAAGCATCCATCGACGATCCTGAGATAGGTGATATCTTTTACAAAGCCGACCCACTCTTTCTAGACGGTGAGCAGCGGGGTGTTTTTGTGGCACTCCATGTGACCATGGGCGAGCGCCAGGAGGCGTTGACAGGCGTTTATCTATTTGTGGGGGTCATTACGGCGGTGGTGGTCCTGTCACTGTTGCTGTCGTGGCTGTTAGCAGGGCGATTGATGGCCCCGATTCGCGCCCTCTCCAAAACGGCCCGCTCCATTAGTGAGTCTGATTTGACCCAGCGGATACTGGTTGCGCAGCGAGATAGTGAGCTGGTCGATCTGGCAAACACCTTTAACGCCATGATGGATCGCATTCAAACAGCCTTTGATAGCCAGCGTGACTTTGTTAATAACGCAGGCCACGAGCTGCGCACCCCGATTACGATTATCCGAGGTCACCTTGAACTGTTCGATGAGGACCCTCAAGCCCGCCAGGAAACCCTGGAGCTGGTCATAGACGAGTTAGATCGCATGGGGCGTTTGGTCAACGACATGATCTTGCTGGCCAAGTCAGAACGAAAAGACTTTTTGAAACTGGAAACCTTTGACATCGGAGCCTTAACTGAAGAGCTCTTTTCTAAAGCCCAAACCCTGGCCCCACGCGACTGGCAATTAAGCGTCGAAGGGCATTGCAAAATGATCGGCGATCGGCAGCAGTTAACCGGGGCACTGCTCAACCTGCTGAGAAACGCCGCGCAATATACTCAAGAAAAAGACACGATTGAACTTGGCTGCCGCTGCAAAGACAATCAGGTTCAATTTTGGGTCAGTGATACAGGCGAGGGCATTAGCCCAGCCGATCAGCAGCGCATTTTTTCGCGCTTTGCTCGAGGGCAACAGCGCCGCTCAGAGGGATCTGGCTTAGGGCTAGCGATCGTCAACGCCATTGCCGAAGCCCACGGCGGCAACGTTGATCTCGTCAGTCAGGTGGGCAAGGGGTCGACCTTCCGGTTAAATTTACCCAGACAGAGGCTGAGATAGTCCCAACCCGCTTCCCTATTCTTCCCCCAGTTGTCTTCTCACCACTGCCAACAAATCCATAAATCGAAAGGGCTTAGGCACATAGTCATTAGCCCCAGCCGCCAACGCTTGTTTGCGCAGATCGCTGACCGCCGTCACCACAATCACAGGGCGCTCATCCCCTCGGGCACGGAGTTCTCTGAGCACATCCCAACCGTTTTTAACTGGCAACCCAATATCCAGCAAAATCACATCGTAGACACTTTCCTGTGTTGCTTGCAGGGCCTGCTCACCATCGCTCACCACGGTGGGTGTAAACCCGTATTTACGAAATCCTTTGACCATAAAGGCAGCAAGGTTTTCCTCATCTTCAATAATTAAAATTTGACACATTTAAATGAGCTTTAAAGATGGGTGTAAATGAATTTTAAAGAGGGGTGCACTGGTCAGAAACCTGGATTTGTTAACTGACACATTTTCAGCCCACGCCGGGGGGCACTGCGCGATCTACCCCCCGACCCCCGGCCCAGACTGGGACTATCTCTGACGCAAAACGCGCCTGACCCAAGCGACTGTATATGCAGTCGCCCAGCCGAGAGGCAAGGGGGGCTAGAGAAGACTTTGATAAATGGACTCTATAGCCTTGAATGGTGGGCTAAGCAGCCCATAGACAACATTCTTATTAAAACTTCTTGCCAGCAAAATTGCATGAGAGTTTTCTCATGTGCGCAGTCGATATCCCATTCCACGAACAGTTTCGATCAGGTCACTGCCCATTTTCTTGCGCAAGTAGCCGACATACACATCCACAATATTAGAGCCTGGGTTATAGTCGTATCCCCAGACTCGGTCAAGCAGCTGCTCACGGCTGAGCACCTGACCTGGATGGCGAAAAAAGGTTTCTGCCAGGGTAAACTCACGGGCGGGCAAATCGATTACCTCATTATTAACCCGTACCCGTCGAGTACGCAGATCAAGCTCAACCGCCCCCACCCGCAAGACCTGCTCATCGGCGATGGCTTTACCCGGGGTCTGTCTGAGACGAACCCTGACCCTGGCAAGCAATTCTTCAAACCGAAAGGGCTTTGTCACATAGTCGTCAGCGCCCCCTTCAAGGCCGGCGACCTTATCGCTGACATCATCCCTGGCGGTGAGAATAATAATGGGCAACTTTGCACCTTGACCGCGTAACTCCTCAACGACTTCTAGGCCGTCTTTGTCGGGCAACCCCAGGTCAAGAATGAGCAGGTCATAGTCGTCCCCCATCGCGTGGAGGGTGGCTTCGCTCGCGGTGGGTGCGATCGCAGTCGTAAATCCCTGTGCTTTCAGACCCTTTTCTATAAACGAGGCGATGCGAGACTCGTCTTCTGCAATGAGGATTCGGTACATCAAACCCCGCTTTATCGAGAGATGTCATTGCTCTATGGATAGATCAACTATAGACCAGGGTTATCCAGATTGTGACAGTTTCTCAACCGAAAGACACACTAAAAACGCGCCTGAGTTCGTATGTTTGAGCTAAGCAGGCAAATGCTGGACTTTAACGTAAATGATGCAGCCTTGACGACTAAACGGTGCATGGATGCTGCCGACGGGGTTACGTAACCAGATGCCCTTGGGGTAGATTCCCTGCTCGTCTTCAAAGGTGCCTTCGACTACAAAAATTTCTTCGCCGCCCAGGTGAGTGTGCCGTTGAAAATAAGTGTCCGCCTCCCAGCAGACGAGAGCGACTGTCTCAGCTTGGTAGTTGTGTAGCGGCATGATACTCCTGGTTGCACCCTTGCTATACTGGACAGTGCGAACTGACCTAACACCCGACGGCACCACGAGGAAACGGGGCATCCCGTAATTAGCTCCGCCGAGCTAGGAGAGCAGTGGCTTTGGTGCTATATCCACGAGCAAAATAAGACGTATTAGCCTATTTCGATAGGACTGCTTTTGTATTCAGTGAAACAGTTTGCGCTGGATGGATTCGTTAGGTTACTGTCTGAATCCTATCTCGGGTAATCTCTTTGCCTTATTCCAGCCTGAGTGCAGACTTCCCCTCTCGGGAGGGGTGCCCCCAGGGCGGGGTGAGTTCTGCAAGTTGCGCCCCTGATCGAACCCCCACCCCTGTGCCCCTGCCAAGCGGGGACCTGTCGGGTAATACTGTCTTAGCTAAAAGAAGGTTCTATGGCAGACTTTCCCAGGGGCAACTCATTTTCGGGGATAACGGAGTAGGCAATAATTTATGAACAATTCCAGCGGGTTCAAATACACTCTCGATAAGCCCCTAGCACCCAATATCCCGGTGCGAATGTTGGCTCCCAAGCAACAAACTTATACCGATCCCCAAATTTTTGCCAGCGAGCTGACCCGCATTTTTGATAATGACTGGATCATGGTTGGGCGGGCCGGTTCTATTCCCAATCCCGGTGATTACTTCACGGCGTCCTTAGGGCAGCGTCCTATCATCGTGATGCGACAGCGGGATGGCTCGATTCGCGCCCTGGCAAATTATTGTCTACATCGCTACACCCAACTACTAGAAGGCAGCGGTTCTACCAAACGGATGGTTTGCCCCTACCATTGCTGGGCTTATGAATTAGATGGTGAGCTTGTCAGTGTAACCGAGCGAGAGGGTTTCTGTCCTGAAGATAGAGAAGGACAAAAACTGGAGACCCTCGCCAGTGATGAATATCTCGGGTATGTTTTTGTTTCGATGCAAACAGGCTTAAAGCCCGTTTCTGAACGGTTAGATAGTCTCACACCAATCCTTAAAAATTTTGAGCTCGATCGCTACGAAGACCGTCATGTCGTCCATGAAGAAATCTGGCATGCCAATTGGAAACTTGTCTATCAAAATTTTATTGAGAGCTACCATACCACCTACACCCATAAGGGCTCTATCGGCCCTGCCAACCCAACCAAGCTGGTTGAATACGGCCCTACGGGCGATCCAAATTTTACGATTCACAGCAATTCCTATACCCCTGACTATCAACCCGACATTTACAACCCACAGCTAGATCAAGATGAGCGGCGGCGGTTTTATGTCGTGGGTCTTTTCCCCAATGGGTTAGTGGCGATTGAACCCAATTTTGTCTGGTGGATGGCGCTTGAGCCCAAGTCAGTCAATCAAACGAATGCTCGCTGGGGCGTTTCTTACTCGCACCACGCCATGAAAACCATGCCCAACCCCGATCAGTATGTTGAAGACATTATCAAACTCATTCAAATAGCCACCGCTGAAGACAAAGAGATGGTTGGGCGGATGCAAACAGGGGCAAATTTTAATTCGGGTAAAGCGGGTTTATTGCACGCCCCCTTAGAAATGCCCATCAAAGAATTTGATGACTATGTCACGCGTAGGTTAGCTGACGCTTGACGCCTAAAGCCTATCCCAGGAATACCTTCTGGCGTTAGATCAATCCCCTCAATGAATTGACTCCAACATCGCCTCAGCCGCCTCAGCTTCGTAAGTCATGCCATATTCTTGATAGATCGCCTGGGCCGATTTGAGATGACTGATTGCTCCGCCGGGCTGGTTGTGATCGATCCACAGCGATCCCAGCGCCTTGTGAATATTCGCAATCCGGACGGGAGAGTGGGCCTGCCCGATGCGATTGAGCACGGTTTGAAAGAGCCGGATGCCAGCAGTATATTGCTGATAAACCGCCATCGTCTGAGCGACGGCCTCGTCGACGAGATAGGCAATGTCTTCGCTATGCTGGGCCAGGTTGATCAGGTTGGTGCTGGCCTGGGCAAGCTCGCCCGCCATGGCCAGCAGCACGATGCGTCGGGTGTGTGCGTTGTAATCATTGGGATATTTGGCAATCACCTGGTCATAGATCGCTGCCGCTGCTTTGTAATTGCCTTGCGCAAACAGTGCATTGGCATAGCTGCGATAAAAAAAACGATTTTGCACCTTGACGGTTTCCATGGCCGTTTCAAAGGTGGCGATGGCCTCGTCGTAGCGTTTTTGCTCAATCAAAAAGTCGCCCAGGGCAATGTAGGGGCCATCTTCGTCAGGAAAGGTTTTGATGGCTTCGCGGTAAAGTGCGATCGCAGCCTCACTATCTCCGGCTGCCGCACAGGTTAAAGCTTCTTCGTAATAGCGATTGAGCGCATCAATCAGGTCGGCCTCATTAGGTTTGACCATGTTAAATATATGATTTTTCTTATCGGGCTGAGTCAAGGGGGAGCATTCTTAATTTTGAGTTTTGAGCTTTAAGTTAGACACCCAACTCAAAACTCAAAACTCATACCTGCTTTATGCCTAAGCCGGACGCATCAAAACTTCCCAGGTCGTATCCTGATCGGTCTCCGTAGATGATGTGGACGAATCAGATGAACCCTTACTTGGCTTAGAGGTCGATTGCGAATTGGATTGATTGCCACTATTGCTGGCAGAACTGTCTGAGACAGGCTTGTGTAAAGTCTGTATTGAATAATTCATGGGCTGGGGGTTACTCCAATGCCAACGATTCGACGTTTATCGTTACTGTATAAAAGGGAACGGTGAAACCGCTGGCGGTTGCCAGGGGGTGACTCACTCAGCATCATTACCTACAGAAAGCGGTTAGCGGATGTGAAATCCGGATAAAGACTAAGAGTTTATGTCAATGATCGACGTCAACAGTCTAGGAAAAGTTTATCCGGTGGCGGTCAAAGAGCCCGGATTCAAAGGGACGATGGCCCATTTTTTTCGTCGTCAATATCGCAACGTAGAGGCGGTCAAGCAGGTTTCATTCAAAATTGAGCCGGGGGAGGTGGTCGGCTTTTTAGGGCCCAATGGCGCGGGTAAGACCACCACCCTAAAAATGCTCACCGGGTTGATCCACCCATCGTCGGGGCAGGTGCAGGTAGCTGGTTATACCCCGTTTAAGCGCGAGTCCAGATTTTTACAAAAAATCACCCTGGTGATGGGCCAAAAGCAGCAGCTGATTTGGGACTTGCCCACCCTCGACTCGCTGCGCATTAATGCGGCGATCTATGGCCTTACGACCAAAGAGCTGCGCTATCGCGTGGACGAGCTGGCCGAAATGCTCAGCCTTAAAGACAAACTGACCCAGCCGGTGCGCAAGCTTTCCCTCGGCGAACGGATGAAGGCCGAAATGCTGGCGGCCCTGCTGCACCGTCCCCAGGTGCTATTTTTAGATGAGCCCACCCTGGGGCTGGATGTCAACGCCCAGGTTGCAGTGCGCGAATTTCTGCAAGAATATAACCAGCGTTACCAGGCGACGGTTTTGCTGACCAGTCACTACATGGCAGATATCACGGCCCTGTGCGATCGCGTTCTCCTGATCCACCAGGGTCAGCTGATTTATGATGGTCTGCTAGAGGGTCTGCTCGATCGCTTTGCCCCCTACCGCGAAGTCACCGTCGAGTTTGATTGCAGCCTTCCCCCTGAGAAACTCAGTGAGTATGGTGAACTCAGCACCCTCGAAGGTTGCAAAGCTGTTTTTCTGGTGCGGAGGGATCAGCTCACCCAAACTGTGTCACGCCTTCTCGCTGACCTAGCGGTAAAAGATCTCACGGTGGCTGATCCCCCTGTCGAAGCAGTGATTGGTCGCGTATTTGAAACAGGAGCAGTTGCATAAACCATGATAAATCCGACAGCAGAATTTGAAGATCAGCTAAAACAACTTACCGAGCAGCACGGCTGCACCGCAGTGTTGTTTGCCATGGGCGAACTGATGCGCAACCTGCCCGACTCCGAAGCAAATCGCCAGATTTCTGCTGCGGCCAGTCATTTAGATAATGCCTGTTTAGAAACAGCGGTCGCTGAGGACAAAGTCGAGGAGCTTAACGATTGGGTCACGGGGCTCACGCCCGAAGCCTTTGCCGATATCGACGATTTTGTGTGATTCCCAGGTAATCTCCTCCAGGGCGGGCTGCCCGCGGGGCGGGAGCGCTTTAGTCTCCTGACCACCCCTCAATCGCGGCGACCGCCACATTCACATAGACGTTATCTAAAAGTTCGGCCAGCGCGGTTTTGCCACCCTGTCTGAGGGCCTTGGCCAATCGCTGTTTTGTTGTCGGGGGCAAGGCCGCGCCTACAAAGGCTTTTTGGTCAGTCTCGGTCGCGGTAGGGTTGGTTTTTGCTAGCTGTTGCAGCAACTGCTGGATTTGGACCGCAGCGTCTGCCAGGGATTGTCGCTCGGGGGCCTGAACGATTTGGTCTCCCTGCACGTTACCGGCAACGCCGCTGACCGGCCCTTGAAAGGTTTGATTGACCGTAGGGGGACTTAGGGGTGGGGTAGACATGGTGCCTCCTTGGTGTTGATAGTTTTTTGCATAAATCCCTGAGCGGTTGACCGCTGTGCTCACCATGTTGGCAAGCAGGGTCGTCTGGCTTTCTTTTTCCATCAAAATGGCCACCAGGGTTTGGGGTGGGAGCGCCAACAGTTCTCGATAGCGATCAAAATATTGGGCATGCAGCTCAGCCAGATTGGACTGGGGGCGGGCTTCGGCCCGTAACAAAAACTTGTCCCGGCGTTTGCCCCGGCGCTCCATGGAGATAATTTCCAAGTTGCTGTCAGGATTGTTTTCTCGTAGCTCATTAAAGGCCACCGCAACAACGCGGGGATCGACGGTTTGATTGTGGTAAAGGTCAAGGGTGTCGATCAGGGGGCTGATGAAATCGATGAATTCACCGGGTTCAAAGTTCGTATCCCAGGCATCGGGCTTACGGTGGGGGTTGGCATCTGGGTCATCGTCGCGGGGCAAGCGCATAAACACATAGTCACATTGGAGCCCGTTGAGCTGGGTGGCGGTGGTGATCCCCCAGTCTTCGATGGTAGCCCCGGTCAGACAGGCACCGGCCAGACTTGTCTCATGGAGCTGGGTCTGCACCAGTTTAGCCCGAGAACAATCCGCGTCTTGCAAGTTAACCCGATTGAGATTGGCCAGCGTCAGGGTGGCGTCGGCCAAATTGGCCCCCTGCAAGGTTCCATCCTTGAGGATCGCGCCGGTAAAATTGGCATTGACCAAGTTGGCCCCAGCCAGGTTAATCCCTTGCAGGTTGAGGGGATGGGGATGAACTGTCAAATCTTTACCCTGCCCGGTGATCACCAAATCTCTGATCACCGGATATTGCAGGTAGCTATCCCCCACACGGGCTAGACTCAGGGCCTGGGTCCCCCGCCATCGGGTGCGGATCAGGTGCGCCCGTCGCAGGTCAGTGCTTTTGAGGTAGGCCTGGGTAAAGTCAGCATCGGTTAAATTTGCCCGTCGAAAGCAGGTCCCCCCAATGGCGGCCAGGGTGACAGCCATGGACTGAATGAGGTGATGGTTAGGCGCACCGGCTAAGGTTCGCCCCCCCAGATAGGTACTCAAACCAATCACAACCATGGCGATGGCTATCGCCACCGTCGCCTGGATGACCACGGTCAGCGCTACCGCCACCGCAAACACTGCGCCGATTGCCACCGCCACCGCCGTTGAGATCGCCATCACCACAGCGACAGCCCCCGCCACTATCGAGGCCAGCACCACCGCCACCGCCAGGACAAAAGCAACGGCAACGGTGAGCGAGGCCGCGATCGCAAACGAAAACACCACATAAAACGCTTCAGGAAATAGGCTCGACACATCCCCCGTCGCGGCCAATAGCAAAGCCGCCGCAATGGTTGCTGTGATCGAGACCGCCAGGGTCAGCGCCACCGCTTTAAACCCGACGGCGAGGTTTCGGTACAGTGCGATCGCAAAAAACACCCCCTGCACAAATAAAGTAACCCACCCCGCCGACACACTCCCAGGACGCTCAGAGATCAGCAACAGCGTCACTAGGTCGCCCACATACCCCGAGAGAAACCCAGCGACCGCCGCTAATAAACACGCGATTACTCCCCAGATGACCCCCCAATGAATTGGCAATCCGGCTTTGGCCCCTTGTAAATTGGCCCCAGTCAGATTGGCTCCTATGAAATTAACCCCCCGGAGATCGGCCCCCCGCAGATCGATGCCGGTCAGATTTTGGCCTCTCAACGACTGACCTTGCAACTGTTCTCCACTAAAATTTCTGCGTCCGCTGGCATACAGCTGCAGTAGCTTGCTTCCCTTCATCCTGCGAGCCCTGTTAAAAATAGATTTGAGTGCTAAGTTTTGAGTTTTGAGTGGGGGCATCCCTAAAAGCGAGAACTTTCCCTGAGATCAGGAGTCAGGAGTCAACAGGGGTTAGGAGAAATACAGCTCGCTCCTGCCATATCATTTCCCAATCTGTTTGACCGTCGCCGCTTCAGGCGCGAAAACTTAATGCAGTATTCAATGAGCAATACCTTATTAAATTCTTGTTCCTACGTGGATAACGTTAAACGGCTCACTCAAAATCCAGAACTTGTTCGATGCCTAAACCTGATTCCACTGTTGCCCCAAAGTCGCCCCAAAAGTTTGCCCTTGAGTGGCAGTCGTTAAAAGTCCTTTACCGTTTATGCAGCAAGGCTTCCAAAAGTGGAAAGACTGCCAAATTTGTCTTAACTTCTGTCTCCCTTTTAGGGCATTTATCCAGATTTCTTGGCAATGATTGTGCCAGCAGATCTAACTGGTTGATGGGTTTTGGAGGATATTGGCTGCTTCCCCTCTTTATCAAACACTTTCCGGGCCCAAAACCAGCTTATGCTAGTAAATAATTTCGCTCAATCAGTGGAGTATCTGAATGCGGCAAATTGCCAGAGCAGCCAACATTGCCAGGGTACTGATCTCGGTTTACTACGCCTACATGGTCGAATATCGGGCTGAGCTAATGTTTTGGGTGCTATCTGGGTCGCTGCCCATTATATTGATGGGAATCTGGACCCAAGCAGCTGAGAGTGGTCAGTTTGGCCTGTCTCCCGTCGAGTTTGTGCGCTACTTTCTAGCTGTGTTTATCGTGCGGCAGTTTACCGTCGTTTGGGTAATTTGGGATTTTGAGCGAGAGGTGTTGCAGGGCAAACTATCCCCCCTGCTACTCCAGCCCCTTGATCCCGGCTGGCGACATTTTCTCAGCCATTTTGCCGAGCGGTTTGCCCGACTGCCGTTTGCAGCAGTGCTGGTGGTGTTTTTCTTTGTGCTCTATCCTGATGCACTGTGGGTGCCGACGCCCTATGGGTTATTTTGGGGGTTTATCGGTATTTTACTGTCGTTTTGCCTGCGCTTTTTGATGCAATACACCTATGCTATGGGGGCCTTTTGGGTAGAGCGCGCCACTGCAATCGAGCAGTTTTCCTTTCTGTTTTATATCTTCTTCTCAGGCATGATTGCGCCGCTCTCGTTGTTCCCCGAAGCGGTGCGTAGCGTAGCGCTGTGGACCCCGTTTCCCTATCTAATTTATTTTCCAGCTAGTTTGTTAGTAGGCCTCCCCGTTGATTTGGGTCGAGGTCTTCTGACGATGCTGGGCTGGAGCATTCTGTTTGGGTGTCTCAATCGATGGCTCTGGCGGCGTGGTCTAAAGCAATACTCCGGCATGGGAGCCTAGGTAAATCTCGTCTCTATAAAGCTAGTTTGAAGCCCATCATTCCTTTTGACTCAATTTTCATCCTTTTGCCATCAAGGATCCGTATTTTTGCGGTTCTAAATCAGCTCTAGGTGCTCCCTTCATATTTAAATCCCCTCAAACACGCCTTCTTCAAAGAAGGTCATCCGCGCCATGGCGGATGTGCTGTGTGCGTATTTTTTACTACTTTCATATCAGAGAAGAATAAGTATTTCCCCTGAGCAGCCCCCGCTTACCTGACTGCCCTTCGACTGAATGCGCAAATTTTATTCAATCAGCTAATTATGACTGTTGCCCAAGCATCTCACCGTCCACCTGGAACTTTTGTTGCGCGCTCTGCACCACACCAGACAGTAACGCTTGTAAAGGAAATCTCAGCTAAGGTCGGCGTTTCTAAGATTTATGCTTCAGGCCAGTCTCCAGCAGCGCTAAACACTGCTGTTGCTGCCGAGCCCACCGTCCGAAATTTAAGACAGCTATCAGACGTTGAGTTAGTTTGTTGTTGCCAAGGTCAGGTTCCTGACGAAGTCGCCTTTACAGAGCTGATGCGACGCTATCAGCCCCATGTAGACAAGCTACTTTATCACTTCTCTCTGGAGTTCTCAGATCGGGCTGATCTCAGTCAAGAGGTTTGGATCCGCGTCTATCGATATATTCCTCGTCTCAAGCAGGCAAATCGGTTTAAGCCCTGGCTCAGACGCATTACTACCAATCTGTTTTACGACACCCTGCGCAAGCGCAAACGGTTTGCAGGCATCATCTCCCTCGACTCATCACGGCGAACCGACGAGGGCCATTTTGATTGGGAGGTGGCCTCTGATGAGCCCAGTCCAGTTGATTTGATGATGACGCAAGAGTTTTATGA
>JBCDDJ010000045.1:0-23087 GCA_039180385.1 Cyanobacteria bacterium P01_G01_bin.38
ACCCTAGCCGGTAAGACTGTGCTCCTAACGGGGGCCTCACGGGGTATAGGTGCAGATATTGCCAGAGTCCTGGTCCAAAAGCAGGCGACTGTAGTGGGGGTGGCCCGTTCCCAGGCCGCACTGGAGCGCGTGTGTGCTGAGGTCGATGCCCTGGGCGGTCGAGGGATCCCAGTGTCCTTTGACATCAGCCGCGTTGATCAGCTGCCAGCCCTGGTGCAACAGATTGAGCAGCAAGTCGGCACCCCCGATATTTTGATCAACAATGCCGGGCTCGAGCGCTACTGTGCCTTTCAGGACTATTCTCCGAGCGATTTGCACCACATCTTATCGGTGAACTTAATCGCGGCGATGGAGCTGACCCGGCTGCTATTGCCCGGTCTGCTACAGCGGGGCAGCGGCCACATTGTGAATCTGGTGTCGCTAGCGGGTAAAAAAGGCCACCCCTACGACAGCGTTTACTCCGCCAGCAAAGGCGGACTGCTGCTCTGGAACCACGCCCTGCGCCAGGAACTTTGGGGCACTGGCGTTGAAGTCTCCGCAATCTGTCCTGGCTATGTAGCTGACCGGGGGATGCTGGCCGATACAGGGGTACCCGCCCCCAGACTGGCCGGGGTCTCTGAATCGGGAGATGTTGCGATCGCGCTCCTTAAAGCCATCGAGCACAACCGGGCCGAAGTCATCGTCAACCAGGATTTTTTCACCGAAACTCTCACCAAACTACTGCTGGCGACAGAGCAGATCTTCCCTCGCATGGCAGACCTCACCAACCGCTGGCTGGGCGTCACCCAACTCAACCAACAACGCATCAAACCCAAATCCAAGCACCCTTCCCCACCTTCCCATCTCCGCGTCCCCACGTCTCCCCTCGCCTCCCCTGCTCCCCCTGCCTCCCCTGCTTCCTCCACCTCCCCAGCTTTCTGGACCAGGAAACCTTAGCCCCTACGGTTTATCTCACCCACCACCCATTACCCATTACCCATTACCCATTACCCATTACCCACCCCCTTCCCCTCCCCATCTACCCCGAGGCTCCCTCCGATGAAAAAAGTCTGTTTCACCATTTACGATATGGGCGCGGGGCACCGCAGCACCGCCAATGCCCTAAAATCGGTGATTGAAAGTCGAAATCTGCCCTGGCAGGTGGAGATTGTCGAAGTCTTAAAAGACGTGTTTGGCACTACCTTTCCCCAGGACTTTTATAATCGATGGACCCTCAAAAAGAAATGGGCCAAGCTGATCAACGACCCCATCTCCGTGCCCATCTTTAAGCTCAAGATTCGCCTGCAAAAAAGGATGTGGCAACGACGACTGCAACAATACTGGCGCGAACAGCAGCCCGACTTGGTGGTCTCACTGATGCCTTTGGTCAATCGGATTTTGCTAGAAAGTCTCCGGGCGGAGCTACCCCACACCCCGTTTATCACCTCCATTACTGACTTTGCTGACTGCCCGCCTCACTTCTGGATTGAGCCCCAGGAGCAGCTGTTAATCTGTCCTTCTCAGCGAGCAGCCAACCAGGCCCAGGCAGCAGGCTACCCCGAGAAAAATCTCTTCCAAACCTCGGGAGTGGTGATCCATCCTCGGTTTAACGAGCCCATAACTAGCGATCGTCAGCAGGCACGACAAGCGCTTGGCCTGCATCCCGATTTACCCACCGGCTTGATTTGCTTTGGCAGCCATGGCTCTAAAGACATGGTTGAGATCGCCCAGCGATTAGAGCAGTCACCCCTGGCCCTGCAGCTGGTGTTTGTTTGTGGCCGCAATGAAGCCCTGGCCCAACAGCTGCGCCATATGCCCAGTCGTGTCCCCAAGGTCGTCGAAGGCTTCACTCGGCAGCTCCAACACTACATGCACCTGTCCGACTTTTTTATCGGCAAACCGGGGAGTGTTGGAGTCAGCGAAGCTGTTGCGATGGGGCTACCCGTGATTACAGAATGCGACCCGGTAATGACCTTGTTTCAGGAACGGGCCACCGCCAACTGGCTGGCAGATAATCAGTTTGGTCTGGTGGTTAGAAACTTTCGCCAGATTGATCAGTTAGTGGGCTGGCTGCTGGAGCCTGAAATCTTTCAGCGTTATCGAGACAATGTTGGGGCCTATCGCAATCGCGCCGTATTTGAAGTCGTGGATATTTTAGAAAACAGGCTTGAACCGGCTCGGCAACCGACGCCAGTGCTGGGTTAGTCAGATTTATTGAGCGATATTGCTTAGCAGCATTACTGGAGGTTGAGTATGAAGACATTCAAGGGTAAGGCAGTGGTTCTGACAGGGGCCTCAGGGGGCATTGGGGCCTACATTGCCCGCGCCCTCGCTAGAGAAGGGGCTACCGTGGTCGGTGTCGCTCGAAACCAGGCTGCCCTGGACAAAATTTGCGCAGAGGTCAATACGCTGGGGGGTAAGGGACTGAGCCTTGCTTACGATCTCCAGAACCTGGCAGCGCTGAGTGATTTAGCCACCCAAATCAGGCAGGGGGTCGGGCCAGTGGATGTGCTAATCAACAACGCGGCGATTGAGAAGTTTCGTCCCTTCCAGGATTACAGTTTGGACGATCTTCAGGCCATGACCGTGACCAATTTGCTGGCTCCCATGGAGCTGTCTCGATTGTTGTTGCCCGCCATGATTGCCCGCAAATCAGGGCACATTGTCAATATTTCGTCCGGGGCAGGCAAGCACGGTGCGCCCTTTAACAGTGTCTACTCGGCCACGAAAGCAGCTCTCATTAACTGGTCAGAGGCGCTGCGACTAGAGCTACAAGACGATCAGATTGGGGTGTCGGTGGTGTGCCCAGGGGTAACCGATGCAGGCATGTTTCACGCCTTAGAGATTGAGACGTCAGACGCCTTAAAAATCACTCCCCCCGATGTTGTCGCCGATGTTGTGCTGAATTCGATTAAGCAGAACCGTCTAGAGGCAAATCTCGATGGTTTTACCTCAAAAGTGTTTAGCGTCATTTCCCAACTGTCGCCCCGGCTCAGCGATACCATCCTTCAGAAAGTTGGCATTGTTGAGGCTAACTACGATTGCGCCCAACGGCAGATGAGATGTCAACAGGCTAGCCCTGTCCTGGCAAAATGAGCTGGCTGTATCCCTCCCCACCCTCCTCAAAAAGAACCGCTATGAACACTCCCCACTACGACCTCATCATTATTGGTACCGGCGCGGGCGGGGGTACCCTGACCCGCGTGCTGGCCCCCAGTGGCAAGCAAATCTTGGTGCTAGAGCGCGGCACCTTCTTGCCCAAGGAAAAGGCTAACTGGGATTCAAAAGAAGTCTATGGCAAAGACCGCTACCGCACCAACGAACAGTGGTACGACCAGGACGGCAACCCATTTCGCCCCTTTACCCATTACTTCGTGGGCGGCAATACTAAATTTTATGGCAGTGCCCTCTATCGTTTTCGCGAGCGAGACTTTGACGAAGTCGAGCACAAGGGTGGCATCTCGCCGGCCTGGCCGCTTAAGTATGATGATTTTGAACCCTATTACACCAAAGCTGAGCAGCTTTATGATGTACATGGGTTGCGCGGCACTGACCCCACCGAACCGCCCAGCCCCGTGCCCTTTCCCTATCCTCCGATAAGTCACGAGCCGGTGATTGCCAAGATTGTGGATGCGCTTGAGGCGCAAGGGTTGCATCCTGCCTATCAGCCCCTCGGCATTAAAATCAACGAGGCTAATCGGGCGCTCAGTGAGTGTGTGCGCTGCGATACCTGTGACGGATTTCCCTGCATGGTGAATGCCAAAGCCGACGGGGATGTGAATGGCATCCGTCCGACGATGATGTATCCTAACGTCACCCTCAAAACCCAGGCCAAAGTGGTGCGGTTGCATACCGATGACCCCGGGCGAAGGGTGACGGCGGTGGAGGCAGAGGTCGCGGGTCAGCCCCAAAGGTTCTCAGGTGACACTGTGATTGTCGCGGCGGGGGCGCTCAACTCGGCGGTGCTGCTGCTGCGCTCAGCCAACGATCAGCATCCGAATGGATTGGCCAATAGCTCTGACTTAGTAGGACGCAACTATATGCGCCATAAGATCTCAGCGATGGTCTCCCTGGGGCTTAAGCCCAACCCCACGGTCTATCCCAAAACCCTGGCTGTTAATGACTTTTACTGGGGTGAAGCGGGTTTTCCATACCCTATGGGTCATATCCAAAGCCTGGGCAATATTACCGGAGATCGCGCTGCCGCCAACAGCCCATCGTTTATCCCCAGGGCCCTGATTCCCAGGGCTGTTTTCAAAGCCGCCTCGGCCCGGACAACCCCCTGGTTTTTGATGGCCGAAGATCTACCAGACCCCGACAATCGTATTCAGGTCAAAGAGGGCCAAATTGTGCTGCGCTACAGCAACAACAACAATGAAGCGTTAGAGCGGCTGGTTGCTCGGTGGTCAGGGATTCTAAAATCTATCGATCCTTGGTCTGTGCTGTTCACCACAGAAATGTCGCTGCAGGATGTCGGCCATCAGTGCGGCACCTGCCGCTTTGGAGAAGATCCCGCGACCTCGGTGCTCGATCTCAACTGTCGCACCCACGATGTGGATAATCTCTACGTCGTCGACGGTGGGTTTTTTCCCTCTAGCGCCGCCCTCAACCCCACGCTGACGATTATTGCCAACGCGATTCGCGTGGGTGAGCATCTGCTGGAGCGCTGGGCCGTTCAGGAGAGTCGGACAGAGGCTAAGGCGTCCAATGGTTCAGCAATGGCAACTGCAGTGTAACCCCTACCCAGAGTGAAAACATCATGAAATTTGACTGGCTCATTATCGGCGCGGGATATTCTGCCTGTGTGTTGGCTGAGCGCATTGCCAGCCAGCTATCTCAGCGGGTCTTGATCGTAGAAAAGCGGGATCATATCGGCGGCAACGCTTACGACTATTACAATGAGTACGGCCTTTTGGTACACAAATATGGCCCCCATATTTTTCACACTAAAGCCAAACCAGTGTGGGATTATCTCTCTCGCTTTACTGAGTGGCGACAGTATTACCACCACGTGCTCGGCGTCATCGAAGGCAAGAAGGTGCCGATTCCCTTTAATCTCAATACACTCTATGCCCTATTCCCCCCTGGCTATGCCGAAAAGCTAGAGGGGCTGCTGCTCGAGAAATTTGGATTTGGCAAGAAAGTGCCGATTTTGCAGCTGCGGGAGAGTGCTAACGGCGATTTGGCATTTTTAGCCGACTATATCTACGACAATGTGTTTCTCAACTACACCCGCAAGCAGTGGAATCTCACCCCAGAGGAGCTAGACAAAGGCGTCACCGGACGAGTGCCCATTTACATTAGCCGCGACAATCGCTACTTTCAAGATCCTTACCAGGCCATGCCTAAGCTAGGCTATACCGAAATGTTTCGGCGTATGCTCAGCCACCCCAATATCAAGGTGCTGCTCAACACTGACTATCGTGAAATCATTGACGAGGTGCGGTTTGATCGGGCGATCTGTACGGGGCCGATCGACACCTTCTTTGACTATATGCACGGTGAGATGCCCTACCGAAGTATTGATTTTCAGTTTGAGACCCTGGACCAAGCGCATTATCAAGAGGTGGGCACGGTCAACTACCCCAATGATTACGACATGACCCGCATTACTGAGCAAAAGTATTTGACCGGTCAGGTGTCTCCTAAAACGACCCTGGTGCGAGAGTTTCCCCAGGTGTATATTCCAGAGCGCAACGACCCCTACTATCCTATCCCCCGCGCCGAAAATCGCGATCGCATGACGCTCTACCTCAAAGAGGTTAAAAAGCTAAACGGCAGTGTTTTATTCGCCGGACGACTGGGGGACTACAAGTACTACAACATGGATCAGGCCGTGGTCCGTGCCCTGGGCATCTTTGAAAAAGAAGTGGCCCGACAGCCAGCGCTCGTCTAGGTCAACCCCTGCCATCGAAAGGACTCAGCCATGAGTATGTCTACCCTATCTAATCAAGTGTCTGACCGACAGCAAATTGGCCAACAGCGCCTGGACTGCGTGATTTGCAACTATCGTATTGACCCCGACAAGGCTACGCTGTCAGCGTTTCCTTGCAACTTGAGAGCCTTTGCCGATCAGACTTTTCACGTTTGGCGCTGCCCGACCTGTGAGACCATCCACTGTCTAGAAGCGGTTGATCTTGACTATTACTACGCCCAGTACCCTGGCGAAGCACTGAGTTTGACCGCGCCGCTGCGCCTCATCTATCAGGGGCTGCAGCGTCGATTGACCCAACATGGTTTTTCTGTCCGGCACTCGCTGTTGGACTACGGCTGCGGTGAGGGGCTGTTTTTGCAGTATTTGCGATCGCATGGATTTGCCCAATGTAGTGGCTATGACCCCTACGCGGCCCCCGATCAGTATGGGAACAAAGCCGTGCTCGACCAAGGCCCCTTTGACTACATTTTGCTCTCGGATGTGATTGAGCATGTCGAAGACCCCCGTGCCCTGCTGACCACCCTGGATGCCCTGCTGGCCCCCGGTGGCCGCATTCTGATCGGGGCTCCCAATGCGGCCAACCTCGATTTGAGCCAGCCTAACATCTCGGACTATTACAACGAGGTCCATGTGCCCTATCACCTGCACACATATACCCGTCAGGTAATTGAAGCCTTGGCCCTCGAACAGGGGTGGGAGCCTGTCAAGTTTTTTGACCGTGCCTACTACGACAGTCCCTGGTTTGGGCTCAATGCCCGCGCCTGGAATCAGTACCAGCGACTGTGCGACGGCACCATTGATGCGGTCGTCAGCGACCCGATCGAATGGGGGCGAGCCTTGACGTCGCCTCGCTTTTGGTTCTATGCCCTTTTTGGCTATTGGCTAAGTTTTCGCACGGGCATGGATATTTTGTTTCAAAAGCCTGTGGCTCAAGCCGTTATGTTTGCTGGCCCAGCCGCCGCTGGGCATCCCTTAAATTCCTGAATTGAGACCCCTATGGAGACAGCGGTATCAGTCCCTGAGAAAATTCATCAGTTGGGGTACACCCTATTAAGGTCTGGTTTAACCCGACTGCAAATAAATCCTGAGGGTTCAAAGCCACAAACGTTGCACAGCAGCACCGTGCTCCATCGCTTCTCCCCCCAGTCTGTGGTGCAACCCACCACAGAGTCAGAGATTATTCAGACTGTCCGCGAGTCGGCTGCCCAAGGTTTGAAGGTCAGAGCGATTGGGGCGATGCACTCCTATGCCCCCATTTTCTCAACTGAGGGGGTTTGTGTTGTGTTAGAGCGATACAACCGTCTCGTTGAGCTGAGGGGCAACTTAGTCACCGTGCAGGCTGGGATGACCCTGGCAGCGCTTAATGAGACTTTGGCTCACTATCATCTGGCTCTGCCGATTGTAGGGGCGATTGACCAACAAACGGTGTCTGGTGCGATCTCAACCGCTACCCACGGCGGCTCTCTGCATCATCCCAGCATGAGTGGCTATGTGCAGCGCCTGAGACTGATTCGAGCCGATGGCAGTGTGTTAGAGATCGATTCATCCGAAGCTATCTTTCAAGCGGTTGGCATTTCGATGGGCCTGTTGGGCATCATTTCCACGGTGACCTTTCGATGTGTGCCCGCATTTACGTTACAAGCACACGGGTCGTCTATGCCCATGGATACGCTGCTGGTGCAGTTTGAAGAGCTGCACCAAAACAATCAGTATTTAGACATCAAATATGTGCCGATTACCGACAAGGCTCAGGTGCTCACCATTAACCCCTCGACGGCATACACAGCCCCTGAAACCTCTGCCCTACTTCGCAAAACGTCTCTAGAGCGAAAAATTAAAACGTTTATCCTCAAAGGGATACTGTCGCTGTTTCAGCATTCTCAATTTAACGGGCTACAGCGTTGGCTGGTCAGTCGCCATGAGGATAATATCTATGCGCCCTACCAGGCAAATCGCAGCGATCAGGTCCTAACCCAGTTAGATCAGACCTACTACGATCCGATTCCACTCCACAACATGGAGATTGCCGTCTCCTTTGACCAAGCGTCAGCAGTGCTGCGGGTGCTGAGAAATCACTTCCAGGCAACGCGGAGATACCCTAACATCTATATTCGCATTCGCTGCTCTGCCGCAGAAGATTTTTGGCTGAGTCCGGCCTATCAGCGCCCCACCTGCTGGTTAGACTTTTGCGAATATCCCTACACCGGCAACTTCTTTCGAGAAATGGCTGAGTTGCTCAAGCCGTTTGACATCAGAAGTCACTGGGGTAAAGAGATTCAGATAGAGCGCAACTATCTGAGGCAGCGCTATGAAAAATGGGATGAATTTTTACGCCTGCGCCAGGCGTGGGATCCTCACCAGCTGTTTGCGAATGACTGTCTAGACGCTTTTTTTGAGCCTGCCGCTGCCCCCATCCCTGAGCCGTTACCCGCAGACTGTTTTTAATCCTTTAATAGGAGAGTTTTGAACTATGACACCTTTAAATTCAATCCCTGATGCGGCTCGAAGGCTGCGCGTGAACGTGGTCACGGGGCAGGGGGGGGGCGGCCACTACGCCGCCTATCGGGCGCTAAAGGCGACGGCAGAACAACAAAACCTGCCTTGGGACTTTCAGGTAACGGATACGGATGACATCGTCACGCAATTGAGCCAACAAAATAAAATTCAAAACGCCTACGAAATGTTTGGCATCAGTGGCCATGACCTATACAACCTCATGCAAAAAAACGGTTGGACCTGGCTATGGCCGTTCAAAATGCGCCTCAACAAATACCTGATGAAGCTCAATTATGAAGCCGGCTGCAAGTTCTTTGAACAACATTGGCGGACACAGAAACCCGATCTGGTCGTGTCATTTATGCCACTTTACAACAAAGGCCTGCCAGAGAGTTTGCACAGGGCCCAACCCGGTACGCCCTATGTCACTGTGATGGTCGATTTTGCTGATTACCCCCCTGCGTTTTGGCTCGAGCCCGAGGCCGACAGCTACACGGTCTGTGGTACCCAAAAGGCCATCGATCAGGCCCACACCCTGGGGCTGAAAGCAAACAGAATTATCCCTGCATCGGGGATGGTGGTTCACCCTAAGTTTTATGATCGCCCAACGTTGGATATCGCTGCCGAGCGTGCACGCTTAGGGTTAGACCCCCACCGATTAACCGGGTTGGTCATGTTTGGCGGCAATGGCTCAAAGGCCATGCTGACCATTGCCCAGCGACTAGAGCGCTTCCGCGACCTGCAGCTTATCTTCCTCTGCGGGCGCAATCAAGCGCTGGCAGAGGCACTCAAGCAACAACCTACGCGACAACGACGCTTTGTCACCGCCTTCACAGAAGAGATTCCTGACTACATGCAGCTCTCAGATTTTTTTATCGGCAAGCCTGGCCCCGGCAGTCTGAGTGAGGCCTTAGTGATGAATTTGCCGGTAATTACCGAATGCGGCGCAGCCACCCTCATCCATGAGCGTTACAACGCTGATTGGGTCACCGAGAAGCAGGTTGGGCTGGTGATTAAGAACTTTAAGCAGGTCCATCGAGCGGTGGAGAAATTTTTAGATCCAGACACCTTTGCCCGCTATCGTGCCAATGCAGCGGCTATTGACAACCAAGCTATTTTCGAGGTGACTAATCTGTTGAAACAATTGTTGACCCAATATGCCTCCGAATCTTCTCAACCCGAAGCGGAGGCAGCCACTGCCACTGCTCCAAGTTGTTAGTTATCAACTTCATGGATTTTCTAGCTTCCCCTTTTCTCAAGGGTATTTTATTCATGACAGCAGTTTCTTCTAAAGTTTTTAAACCGGTGACCATCAATGTCGTCACCGGCAAAGGGGGCGGGGGCCACTATGCCACTTACCATGCCCTTCGGGCGATCGCTCAGCAGCGCGACCTGCCCTGGCAATTTCGGGTCACCGACATGGATGACATTATGGAGAGCATCACCCAGCAGAGAGAGGCGTTTAACCTCTACAAGCTGTTGGGCAGCTCAGTGTCTGATCTATACAATCAAATGCTCAAGCGCGGTTGGACCTGGCTATGGCCGCTGCAAATGCGGCTCAATAAGCTGCTGGTCAAGCTGAACTATAAAACCGGGGTTGAGTTTTTTGAAGGCTATTGGCGAGAACAGCAGCCAGACCTGGTAATTTCCGTGGTGACCATGTGCAACAAAGTGCTCTGGGAGGCGCTGCAGCGGGCTAACCCCGGTACGCCCTATGTGACGCTACCAATTGATTTTGCTGACTCTCCGCCGGGGTTTTGGTTTGAGCCCGACACCGACAGTTTTGCCCTCTGCGGCACGGATAAAGCGGTGGAGCAGGCCCGCATAATGGGCGTCAAAGCGTCTCGTATTGTGCCCACGTCGGGGATGGTGATTCACCCCCGATTTTATGCGGCGGTGGCGGGTGATGCTCCCGAGGAGAGGCTGCGCCCTAACGCCAGTGATGCCCCCAGGGCTATACGCCCAGGCGCTGAGGTGTCAGTTCGCACCGCCGAACGTCGCCGCCTGGGCCTCGCCCCCCATAAACTCACTGGGCTGGTCATGTTTGGCGGCAACGGCTCCCAAGTGATGGTCGAGATCGCCAAACGCCTGGAGAGCTACTTTGAAGACCTGCAGCTGATTTATCTCTGCGGACGCAACGAACCGCTGATGACCGCCCTCAGACAACTCCCCAACCGACAATCGCGGCTGATTGTGGGCTTTACCCAGGACATTCCTGATTATATGCGACTGGCGGATTTCTTTATTGGCAAACCCGGTCCCGGTAGCCTTAGCGAAGCTCTGGTGATGCAGCTGCCCGTGATTACTGTCTGCAATGCCGCCACCCTAGTCCACGAGCGGTATAACGCCGAGTGGGTGCGATCGCAAGATGTCGGCATCGTGCTCAAGCGCTTTCGCCACATCGCCCAGGCCGTTGATCAGTTTTTGCAACCCGAAATTCTGTATCGGTATCAGACCAACGTAGCCGCTATCAACAACCGTGCCGTGTTTGAGGTGGCTGATTTTATCCAGCAAGTTCTCGCGATGCCCTTCCAAAATCAGCCAGTGGTGCCCCTCCAATCATGAAATCTATCTCTAACCCACAGCCTATCTCCCAACCTCGAGAAGGCTCCCGCGATCGCGGCATCGCGCTAGCAGCCATGTGTTTGGCCCTATTTATGGCCACCCTCGACGATACGGTGATGAATGTGGCCTTACCCCAGATTCAGCTCAGCTTCGCAGCACCTGTGTCAGGACTGCAGTGGATTTTGAATGCTTATATCCTGCCGATCGCTTGTCTGGTACTACCCAGCGGCACACTTGGCGATATCTACGGACGTCGACGAGTCTTTTTAGTGGGCTTGATCCTGTTTACCCTGGCCTCTTTGCTGTCGGGGGTCGCGATTAATCTACCGATGTTGATCGGCGGGCGTATTTTGCAGGGTATTGGGGCCGCAGCACTGATTCCAGGGTCGTTGGCCATCGTCGCAGAGATGTTTCCAGAGCCCAAAGAACAGGCCAAAGCCATCGGGTTTTGGACCGCAGTTTCCGGACTAGCCCTGCTGGCGGGGCCGGTTTTGGGCGGGTTTTTAGTGGATACCCTGGGGTGGCAAAGCGTGTTTTTGCTCAACCTGCCCCTGGGTATGATCACCTTCGGGCTGACGTTGCGATTTGTTCGCTTGAGCACTCAGCCCACCCATCAACGCTTAGATTTGCTGGGCATGGCTCTGAGTGTTGTGCTGTTGGCTTCCCTGGCCTCTGCATTGACTGAGGGAGGCCAACAGTCACTCTGGCTGCTGGCAATTGCTGGGCTAAGTTTGGTCGCTTTTTTGGCGGTTGAGTCGCGCGTTCGTCACCCTATGGTGCCCCTCAATCTCTTTAAAGATGCCACCTTTTCAGTGGTGAGCATTGTCAACACCCTGCTATTTTTTACCCTGGTCAGCTCTCTGTTCATTTTTAGTCTCTTTTTGCAGCAGATCCAGGGCTTCTCAGCGTCTGAAGCGGGGATGCGCTTTTTGCCCTTAAACGCGACGTTTGTATTGGCGTCTCTCCTATCGGGCTGGTTAGCGGCTCGATTAGGTCTGCGCTTTACCATTGCGGCTGGGCTAATTTTGGCTGGGGCGGCTACCCTATCGTTTGTCCATATTCGCCCTGATACTGAGTATAGCCAGATTGCCTGGAAACTAATGCTATCAGGCTTTGGCGGAGGTTTGACGCTTTCTCCCCTGGCGTCTGCCGCAATGACTGTGACGTCTGCCTCAAAAGCGGGGCTCACGGCTGCCATTCTCAACACCACAACCCGGTTAGGTGGGGTCTTGGGGATTGCGCTCCAGGGCACCCTTCTCACCCAGCAGCTAGCATCAGGTCTGGGTCAGAAACTATCAGAGTGGAACCTGTCTCCCCAGCTGCAAGATCAAATTGTCGCTGACGCCCTCCACAATGTAGCCGAGGTGAATATGGCTGAGGTAGCCCAAGCACTCCCTGAGAATGTACCCCTTGAAGCGATCCATCAGGCTATTCAGGCCTCATTCGTGTCAGGTTTGCACATGGCTGCCATGGTGGGGGGGCTGGTTTTACTGGTGGGGGCAGCTCTGATTCTCTGGGTTGCATCTCCTACTGCACTCAAGGTATCACGCTAAAGGTATCACGCTAGAGATTTAAAGTTAGATATCTTCCATAGGGAGAAAAATCGACAGCTCTGAGCTCAGAGCTGTCGATTTTTCTGTTCCTCTGCGCCCTAGAACAGAGGATAACTTTGTACTTTAAGATGCCTTTTTCTTGTGTTTTAAAGGTCATTTTGGGAACAACCTTTGTATCTTAAAAGTCATCTCACGTATTCACTTTTCTAAATATGAGATTTCTCGGGGGTAGCTAGCAAAACAATCCTCATAAAAGCTGTTATCAGTGACCTGTCGCGATGGGTTTGAGCATCTCTATCCCGAACTCTTAACACCATTTTTACAAAAGACAGGAATCATATTGTTTCTGAGAGGTGAATCAGTATTGTTGTAACTCGTATTTCACCATGTCTACTTTTATTGATGGCCATCGCTATTTGATCTATTGCTTTGCTTTTGGGCTAGATCTGCTGTTGCTATATCCTATCTTTGCTGTCTTTAAGTGGCGGATGCTGCAGCAACTTGGAATGCCTAACAGCGAAAGACAGCTAATCTTTTCCAATCGAAAACGAGATTTTGATCTGGATTATTTTATTGATCAATACGGCGATCGCAACCTGAGACTGGTGGATGGCCTTTCTCGCAAGCTGTTGCACATCACGGCGGGGGTTTGGCAGCTTTTAATCTTAAATCTGCTTATCAAGGATACCCACATCGCTTTGCAAGCCACCCTGATTTATCAGATTTCAATGGTAATTTTGAGTGGCATCAGTTATTCTTCAAACAAACTGTTTGGCCTAGCAGGTCTCCTTTACGGGGCTTCAAGTCGCATTCGCGATGGTCATTTAGGTCGTAAAAATCTCTTTGTGGCTCGCCTTTCTTTTTTAAACCTGCTGCCGCTGGCGCTGATTGATATCTTTGCTCGACAACACGTTATAAATCAAGACGGCCTGGTCATCTTTTCATTTTTTGTATTTTTACCACTGACCATTGGCGATGCCCTGGGCGAAATGATTGGCACTATCTGGGGCAAGCAAAAACTTAGGGTCTGGGGGATTGGCCAGATCAATCGCAAGTCGCTACTGGGGACCGCCTCGGTTTTCTGGGGGAGCTTGATTCCACTGCTGCTGATTGTGGCTATACAGGGATTACCACTGGCATGGTGGGGGTTATGCTTTGCGATCGCAACCGTCACCACGATCGTAGAGCTAGCTGCCCCCCGAGGCACCGATAATTTTTTTATTCCCGTCGGCAACGCCTTGATTTGCCTCACTTTTATCATCCTGGCTTCACCTCTATAAGCTTGAATGCGAAAAGCTTTTAGGACATTCCATCAAATCCCTTCACAAAGGGCTCAGCATACTTTATGTATATTTTATGCATAAAGTATTGCCCTAATTTATGTGAGGTGAGACACTGATCTCAAATGGGACATATCTAGCGGGGGTTGCCCGGCTAGGGTCCTTTGGCGTTAACTTTGCACCGAAGGGCAGTTGCTTTAACTTTCAGGTGGCATATCTTGTGCCAAGGAATCAGGCATTCGTCGAAACGACGGCAGATTGCGAAAGGCGCTGGGCCTCAATGACACTCCCCAGCGCTTTTTGAGTATGCGATCGCACTACATTGAACCGCTTTTTAGAGATTTTAGGAGACCTGAAAATGGATGAGTTTGACGTTTCCTTATTGACCCCGGCCAGTGACCTGGTCGGCGGGTCTTCCACCGCAGAGTTTGAAGGGATTTTTGCTCGAGCAGGGAGTGATCTGATCTACGGGTTTGACCCAGGCATCGATTACCCAGAGATCAATGTTGACTTTTTGTTTGGCGATCTGTTTGACAACTCAGCGGATGAGTTCGAGATTATTTTAGGTATCACCGGGGGCAATCCCCTGGGTATCCTCGACAAAAATATTCCCTCAGTGGGCAGTGACCGATTTGTCCTCGGGGATGAGAGTCGGCCTTACTACACCGCAGATAACCCTGTCAGCCTACTCACCACCAATTTTCTGGGGTTCAACGAGTTTGCAGTTATCTATGACTACGACTTCAACACTGGGCAAGATACCATCCAACTGTTCGGAGACAAAAAGGACTATGTCGTCCTCGAAGTGAACGATTTAGAAGTCGAAGGTTCAAGTCAGCCCTTTTCGGGTGAGGCTGTTTTCTACGTGGGAAGTGGGGTGCCCGATTTAGTCACCTATATCATCTCAACCCCCGACCAAGATATTGAGGCTAAGGACTTTGAGATCAAAGATAAAGGCTTCGAATTTGTAGGTGACAAGCTCAAGGATAAGGCCCAAGAAAAAGAAATCCTGCAATTGGGCACCCCTGGGAACGATATTAGCCAAGACACCGCCATCGACAAGTTTGGCAACATTTACGTGACAGGCACCACTAGCGGGGCTCTAGGCGGCCCTAATCAGGGTCTGGGCGATGTTTGGGTGGCCAAATACAATGCCAACGGCAATCAACTCTGGATTAAACAGTTCGGCTCTGCCGCTAGCGACACGGCTAACGAAATCACCACCGATGATGTGGGCAACTTCTACATTGCTGGCTCAACCGGCGGTAGCTTTGTGGGGCCTAAGCAGGCCAGCTCGCAAGATGCCTGGGTCGCCAAATTTGATCCCAACGGAAATCGAATTTGGGGTACCCAGTTTAATGCAGGGGCACAGGTCGGGCGAGCCACCTTCTCAAACACCGCCTTTGGTTTAGAAGTCCAGGGTAATAGCGTCTATGTCTCGGGCCTGGCCATCAATGACAATGTCAAGCTAAACCCGGCCACCGGGCAACCTATTCTAGATTTCCCAGTTGAGGACGATGCTTGGGTCACCAAGATCAATGCCTCCAATGGTAACCAAAACTGGATTACCCAAATTCGAGATCCTCAAGCAGGGGCTCCCTTTATCATCACCCCTTTCTTCGATGAAAACTATGATCTGGCTGTGGATGCGGCGGGCAATACATACCAGGTGGGCTGGACCCAGGGGCTGGTCAAAGAGGCTGACCCCTCTCGATTGCTGCTGAAGTATGACGCCTGGCTTTCTAAGGTCGATCCAAACGGGCAGATTCAGTGGGTACAGCAGTTTGGTAGTCGTGATGAAGGGTTAGAGTTTGGCTGGGCGGTTGAAACCGACAGTCAGGGCAATATTTACGCCACCGGCTGGACTAACGGTGAACTGGGCGAGAAAACCAACCCTGATTCTGACTCCTACGATGTTTGGGTCAGCAAATTTACCCCCGACGGCACTCAGCTGTTTACCAAGCAAATTGGCTCAGAAGGAGACGATGGCACCTATCTATCGGATATCGCCATCGATGAACAGGACAACGTCTATTTGATTGGTTACACTAACGACAAACTGGGCAAGGGTAAATCTGACGAAGAAGGTTTCAACGCCTGGGTCGCCAAACTTGACAGCAATGGCAACGAACAGTGGATTCAACAGTTTGGCACTAAGGAGCAAACCGATTACCCTACAGGGATTGCCGTTGAGAATGGCCAGGTGATTGTCACTGGTTTTACTGAAGGCTCTCTGGGGAATGGCAATGGGGCTACCAACAATGGAGATGCCATTGACTCTTGGATTGCTCGATTCAGCGCAGAGAAAGGCAAACTGGAGAAGTTTATCGGTGACGATAAAGATGGATTTATTACTGCAGAGGGCATTGATATTGACGTCACAGATATATCCAACCAGTTTGTAACAGACGAGTTCTTGCCCAGCGGTGACAACGAAATTATTACCGGCTTTAACTTTGCCGACTATGGTGACATTGTCTCTGGTCTAGCCGAGTATTTTGACCCCCGAGAGTCTGGTACCTTTACAGATGCCTTAGGCAAGGCGATCATGGATGGCTCAGTGGCAGGGCTCGAGGACTATCTCGGGGGTGAAGCAGACACTAAGGGCAAAGACTACAAAGGCACTGACGGCAACGACACCTACTTTGGCGGAGCCGGTGAAGACAAAATCAAAGGTGAAAAGGGTAATGACGAACTCCACGGCATGGGCGGTGATGACAAGGTAGAGGGCAAAGATGGGGACGATATCCTTCACGGTGGCGCAGGCAATGACGAGGTCAAGGGGGGCAAAGGCTTTGACACTCTGATCGGGGTTGACGAAGGCAGTGCCCTGGCTGGCCTAGGCGAGATTGACAAGATGAAAGGAGAAGACCAGTCTGATCTGTTTGTCCTGGGCAACAAATCGTCTGCGTTTTATAAAGGCAATGGTGCTGACGACTATGGCCTGATCGACGACTTTGAGTTTAAGGAGGGAGACAAGATCCAACTCCATGGACAGGCAGAAGACTACACCCTGGGGTCCAATGTTGCCGGTGTCCCTAAAGGGACTGCAATCATCCTAAACGACGGCAGCGATGTAATTGGGGTTGTCAAAGACGTCAGATCAGGGCTCAGCCTCAACGACAGCAGCGTTTTTAGCTATGTAGTTTAGGGGCGTGGTTTAAGTTTATCTACTCATCAGGGTGCTCTACATTTTTAGGGTGTTAAATCATCGAAGTTCAATCCATCAGAGGTTCAATCCATGCAGTCTACTATCGGTTTAGATCAATGAGTCAAAAGTATTTGATAGATTCAGCACAATTTGTGGGGTCCAGAGGGGACGAAATCATGACACCCGAAGACTTTCTACAACGCTGTCGTTTACTAGAAGATCGGATTGGGAACAATCTGCAATCTTTAGCGCTTATGCAAGAGCTGGTGACGCAGATTAATCAGGACTATCAAGCACTGGTCGAGCTGATTGATGCATTTGCTACTCAGCAAATGCAACCGCCGAACGAGGAGCTCTGAAGGGTTTACTCCTTACTAGGGTGCGTATGATAAAACTACGTTGCTGTCGTTTAGAGCATGGCTTAAATGATGCAGCGAAGCTGAGAGGTGCTGATTAATCATGATTTATCTATGATTAATATTTTGTAGGTAGCCTACTTTGTGGAGATTGATGCTAATGATAAAGGCAGAGTACTTAACCTTTTGAGGCCCATTTCCCGAATTACAAATCGGTGACGTCTTTAGAGAACCGAGTAGAAAGTTTATTTAAGGTCACACACTGTGGATTTTGGCGAAGCATTTGAGCTGGTTAATGGGATAGTCATCTCGAATATGGGACGGTCACTGAGAAACCCCGAGATCGCTATCTTGGAGGGCACTTGGAATGGGTTTACCTATGAGCAAATTGCCCATGTCTCTGAGTATAGTACTAACTACTTAATGAGAGATGTTGCCCCAAAACTGTGGAAATTTCTATCAGATGCATTGGGGACCTCCGTGGGTAAAACCAACTTTCGGATTGTGTTGGATGAGTTGGCTGGCAAAAATTCTACATTGACCAAGCTAGATATACCTGTCTCCGCCGCCCTATCCTCAACCCCAGCACTAACGACCCCAGGCTTGCAGACTGACTGGGCGTTAGAGGGGTACCCCGAAGGTCTCGCAACCTTAAGGCAGTGGATTTTAAAGGACCGATGTCGATTGTTGAGCATCTATGGTCTCAGCGGGGCGGGCAAAACGGTCTTGGCCCGTCACCTGGTCGAGAGCATCGGCGATCAGTTTGAGCAGGTGCTTTGGCAGTCTAGCATCCCGCCTCTCAATCAGCTAGTTGAGCGCATTGCAGGCCCGGATGCCCAGGCTCCCATGGCCGATCCCGTTTCTGCTTTTCTAGAGGTGCTCGCTCAGCGTGCCTGCTTGATTGTGATAGATGCCGTTGAGTCGATTTTGCAGCCAGGGCAGCTGGCAGGGCACTATCGCTCAGGCTATGAAAATTATGGTCAACTCTTGCGACGGGTAGGTGAGCTGCCCCACCGGAGTTGTCTCGTGATCACAGGGTTGGAAAATCCAGCTGAGATTGCCCGGCTTAGCGGCCAAAGTTCGGCTGTGAGGGCCCTCCATTTGAAGTCGTTTTCAGAGACCGCCGCCGTCGCCATCTTAGCGGCTGAGCAGCTCACTGACCAAAATCGCTGGCCCGATCTGATTCGCTGCTATCAGGGCAACCCAGCCGCTTTGAGGATTGCATCGCAAATGATCCGTGAGCTGTTTAACGGCAATGTAGAGGCGTTTTTAGCCCAACAGTCTTTTGCATTTGGCAGCATCAATTCGCTCCTAAAGCGCTCTTTTGACCGGGTCTCACAGCTTGAGCGAGATATCCTCTTTTGGTTAGCAGGCAAAAATCAGCCGGTTTCATTGGCCATATTGCAGACCGAGATTCCTTTGGTGGTCAACACCACAGAGATGCTCGAGGCATTAGAGTCGCTGATCCAGCGTTCTCTTTTGGAGACGACCCAGGCGACGGATGGATTTTTGTTTTTGCTGCAGCCGATTGTCAAAGAACATGTCATCCATCAGTTCATCACGCAGGTGTGTGGCGGTAGCCCCGAAGGCCATCGGGACCCTCCCCGGACATTGGAGCCGATGATCGAGCTAGGCGCATCTACACCTAAAGTCGCTCGGCTTAGCCGGTGGTTTCAAAATCAATTTGAGCCGGGTTGGCAGCCAGTGGAGCGCTTATTTGAAGGATCTGTGCAGCCTGCCGTACGCCTGCGAAGTGCTTATCACCTTAGAGATGAAACCTTAATTAAACGATTTAAGTCCATTAGACTAGACAGCACTACTGACGATGATGCTGGAGACATGACTAGCCGTGCTGCGGAGGATGTCATAGCAGAGGATGTCACAGTGGCTCTATTGGTGGCCGTAAGTCAGATGGTCGATCAAACTTACCAGATTTGCGTTCAGGTGCAGCCTGCTAGACAAGCTACCGTGCTGCCAGACGGTCTGCGTCTGCGCCTGTTAGATGGGCAATCTGAAATGCTTGCTGAAATTGAGTCACAGACCCAGGATGACTTTATGCAGCTACCTTACTTTAGGGGTGGTGTCGATGAGCGGTTTAACCTAGAGCTGGTTGCAGACCGGGTTGCTCATACAGAGCAATTTGTGATTTGAGAGTGGCTGATGCGGGCGGCGGGCTGACATGAAAAAAGTCGTTTTACATTTTGGTAAAGGCAGTATTCGCAATGGGTTTGAGACCATCGTTGCAGAGCTGTTTTTGCCAGACAACCAATATCCTATTCGAGTCACGGGCAGTCTACCCCCCGCGCCCGCCCTGGCCATCGCTCAACATCAGTGGCAATCGCTCTACCTGACTCGCCATCAAAACCAGGCCCTCCGCATCCAGCTATTACACCCTCAGGGCACTCGTTACTCTGATGAAGCCTTTTTATCGACCTGTGCTGAGCTAGCAGCCGACCTCAACACCTGGCTGCGATCAGCCGAGTTTCGCACAATTGAGCAAATGCTGCGCACTGAGCTGGGCAGGGTGGATGAGATCCAGGTCATTTTAGAGGCCTGGGATACGGCTCTGCGCAAGCTGCCCTGGCATCTGTGGCGTTTTTTTGAAGATTATCCCAAGGCCGAGGCCACTCTCAGTGGCGAAGCCTGGCGTGAGCTATCGCTGGTCAATACAGCCGCTAACCGGGCCAGGATCTTGGCGGTATTGGGGGCCAGTCAGGCACTCAACACCCAGACCGATTTTGAACTGCTCAGACAGCTCCCAAAAGCGGAGCTGATCACCCTGGAGTCGCCTTCTCGCCAGCTACTTAACGAGCAGCTGTGGCAGACTGCTGGGTGGGATATTTTTTTCTTTGCGGGTCATAGTCAAACCGATGGCGATCAGGGGCGCATCTACCTCAACGAGCGCGAAAGTCTGACCATTCCTCAGCTTAAAAATGCGTTGAGTCAAGCGATCGCAAATGGTCTCAAAATTGCCATCTTTAATTCCTGTGATGGGTTGGGGCTCGCTCAGCAGCTATCTGATCTACAGATTCCCTATGTGATCGTGATGCGAGAGCCCGTTCCCGACCGAGTGGCCCATCAATTTTTGGGTGATTTTCTCAATGCGTTTTCGGCGGGGGTGACGTTTCACCTGGCGGTCAGAGAGGCCCGACAGCGGCTCGAGGGGGTCGAGGGCGAGCTGCCCTGTGCGACCTGGTTACCGGTGGTGTGGCAAAATCCAGCGGCTCCGCCCCTGTGCTGGCAAGATTTGTGTCGCCACCGGGCTCTGCCCAATCCCGTCGGCAGCTCTAAAGACTGGGGGCACGCCCTGGCGAGCATTGGGGTGGGGGCACTGGTGTTGGCCATGCGAGCTCTGGGGGTTTTAGAACCGTTGGAACTGGCCGCCTACGATCAACTGGTGCAGCAGCGTCCAATAGAGCCGATTGACTCGCGCATCGTGGTGGTCGAAATCAGTCAGGCAGACACCAATCAGCATGGCTATCCGTTACCCGATGAAACCCTGGCCGCGATGGTAGAGCAGCTAACCCCGTTACAGCCCTCAGCCATTGGGCTCGATCTGCACCGCCCCCAGGCGCGTAGCCCGGGGTATGATCGGCTGATGGCACAGTTTGAGGCCCACCCTAATTTATTTATGGTGTGTGCCTACAGCACGGGCGATCGCAGCTATGAGCCCCCGGCCAGCTTTTCTGAGGTACAGATGGCGAGTCAGGTAGGCTTTAGCGATCTGTTGATCGATGGTGCGCCCTCATCTGGGTTGACCTCTACCCGCAGCGATCTGGCCACAAACGGCCAGCAAGGCCTGAGGAACCAGGTGGCACGGCGGCAGCTGCTGTCCTACGACAATAGTTTGCAGCCCTCCCCGTCCAGCTGTACAACCCCCTATAGCTTTAACTTCCAGCTCTCGTTCGAATATTTGGCCCAACAGGGGGTGACGCCTCTGGCGGTCAATGCCGATCAGGTTTGGCAGTTTGGGGAGGTGGCCCTGCAGGATCTGCCCCGGCGATTTGGTGGCTATCAATCTCTAGAGTCTGACACCAGTCAGATTTTGCTCAACTATCGATCTAACCAGCCGGGACATCGCCTCACCCTGGATCAGGTGTTGTCGGGCCAGGTTGAGCCCCAGGCCATCAAAGATCACATTGTCATGATTGGCTATACTGCGCCGGTCTCTCGGGATTATTTCCAGACGCCCTACGGCAGTATGCCAGGGGTGTGGGTCCATGCTCACATGGTCAGTCAGGTGATCAGTGCCGTCCTCGACCAGCGGCCTTTGATCCGCGGACTGCCTCAGTGGCGGGCCTGGCAGTGGGGCGATGCGCTTTGGGTAGTGGGTTGGGCAGTCGGCGGGGGGCTGATGATGGTGCGCCTTAATCGCCGGTCTGGCTGGGGTGGCTGGGGTGCGATCGCACTGGCCGAACTCAGCCTCTACCAAATTTGCCTATTTGCTCTGGTTCGCGGCCTCTGGCTACCGTGGGTGCCCACGGCGCTGGCGCTGATTTTTGTCGCGATAACGATCTCCCTAGGGCAATATCTGCCCACCCAAAATCTACCGACTCAAAAACAGTCTTAACACCCCAAAAAAACGACCCATCTGGGGCAGCAGCCCTAAGCTCATACATTGTAAATCCACAAACCCCACAAATCCTTATAGGAAAAGCTATGTGTTCTGTAAATATTGTCCGGTACGGGCTACTCGGCGGACTACTCTTGTTCATCAGCCCGGGGGTTAGTCCTGGGGTCAGCCCCCTGGCCTACGCCCAGTCGCAGCCCGCAGACCCTGCCGCTACACCCCCGCCTATCCCCAGTCAAGCCCCGCAACGGGTGATGCGCCCCAGCCCCCCCCGACGGTTGCCCCCCAATCGAGTGCAGCCCGGGGGGGGGCTTGACGCCGATCAGCAGGCCTGTAGCAATACCACTGAAGCCCTGACAGCCTTGGTGCCAGTCGATAACCCGGTCATGACCGCACTCCCCCACCCGAGTTTTTGGTTTTATATCCCCGACAGCCCAGACCTGATCCAATCAGGAGAGTTTATCTTACTGAGTGCCGATGAGAAAACACAAATGTACAATACTCAGGTTGCCCTGGCTAACGGGCCAGGCCTTATACGGGTGCCGATGCCCGCTGAGCTAGCGTCAGGGCTGAGCCAAGACACCTATTATCACTGGTACTTTAACGTCACCTGTCAGGCCCCCGATGGGGAGGGTGCTGTACTGTCGGTCAACGGCTGGATCTATCGCTCAGCGGATGGGGTAGATCCAGCTCCACCCGACAACAACCCAGTTGCCCATTGGTACGATACCCTTGACCAGGCGGCCCTCCGCCTGAGTGAGGCTCCTCAAGACAGCAGCGCCCAGCAAGCCTGGGCCGATTTACTGACTGCAGGCGAGCTGGGGGAGCTGATCGACAAACCTATTGTAGACACAGCTCATTTGGTTGAAGAGTAACTTGAGTGTTGTGCCCTCGCATTAGAGAAATAAGGAGTCGTGCAAGAGGTTAGTTCAAAAAGTCGATACCGTATTTGCGGCCAACGGAAGCTAGCTCGGTAATGTCTGGCTGAGAGACGGTTGTGGAGGCTGTTTCTGTAGAGACAGAAGCTGGATTTGCAACGGGCGTGCCAATTTCGAGATATTGGTTACCTAAGCAGGCAGGTCGCCCCACCTGCTCGGCTTCAGAACCGGACTTGCCCCTTTCAAGGCATCCGGCTCCTCTCCAACCCGGTTCCGTGTCAGGAATACCCTGTCATTGGGAACGCCGTGACGCATGTGCCAAGT
>JBCDDJ010000046.1:0-22922 GCA_039180385.1 Cyanobacteria bacterium P01_G01_bin.38
CCAGGAGATTCGTGCGGCGGAGGACCCCGAATTTGAGACGTTCTACACCAAGAACATCTTGTTGAATGAAGGTCTGCGGGCATGGCTATCGCCCCAGGACCAGCCCCATGAGAAGTTTATATTCCCCGAAGAGGTACTGCCTCGCGGTAACGCGCTGTAAGGGAAAAAAGCTTTTTTTGGATTGTGAAGCTCCAGTCGAGAGGCTGGAGCTTTTATTTTTGGGCAAAAGGCGAAAGGGACGGGGGAAGCAGAGGAGTTGTCGTAGAGGATAAGTCAGGAAGGTTAAACCCTGATGATTGTTCCAGAATTTAATCCTTCGCCGTTCGCCATTCGCCCTGCACCTTTCACCCTTTTTTCAAGACCTGTGCTATCTTACTGAAAGCACTCACGGGTGCGCTGTCCTAAGGTTAAATCCCGGTTAGGAAATAAGGAGGTGATGCCCATGGAAGAGAGTAGTAAATGCATGGGTCTCCAGGTTGATGTCATCCGGCTGTGTGCCGGGGCTGTTCACTAGAACCAGCTTCATCCTTGTGAAACTGGCTTGCTAGGGTTCCTCCCGGCAGTCTGGTTTCAACCTGAGACCCACTACACCGCTCCCAGTTTTGAGCGCCTTTGCTTGCAAGGGTCTCCCCAACTGGGAGCGGATAGCTTTTTAAAACACTTTTTTGCATTCAAGTCGCATTCAACGCTTCAGCCGGGAATGCAAAAATGGATTTCGACAGACGTGTAAGAAGAAATCTGATGGCAAATCGGTTAAGTGATGCTGAGATTCAGGCTAAATTAGCCACCTTGACTGGCTGGCAGCAGCGGGATGATCAGATCCAGTGCACTAAAACATTTGATGATTTTATAGAAGCCATTGCCTTTGTGAATAGATTGGTTGAGCCAGCGGAGGCGGCTGGACACCATCCTGACCTGTCTATTTCTTACAACAAGGTGACGATTGCCTTGACCACCCATGATGCAGGGGGGTTGACCGAACAGGATTTTGCCATGGCAGAGACACTATCCAAACTGTCATAGTGACCCCACGCAACCCCCGGAGCTGCTAGAAAATTTTGCTATGGGTTGATTTTTGGCCTTTGTGGTTCTCAAAATCTTTTCCAGAGAGGCTAGCCGTTGCCCTATAGATCTGTTAGCATTCCTGTTAATAGGTGAATGTTTTAGCATGCCCAACCCCTGGTTGAGTTCTAGGGCATTCATTCTTGAAGACTGGAACTAAAGGTTTTATCGGTTGGCTCCTAGTAGCTTTACCCTGATCTTTTGCCTATTTAAGGTGTGAGGAGTGTTTAACGAATGTCTAAACTATTTTTGAAATCTTTGCTAGCTGGCCCCGCTGTTTTGGGAGCTGCCCTAGCTTTTTCGGGTAATGCAGTAGCTGCCGAAGCTGCTGACACGGTCGCTGTGGACACTGTAGCTGCTGATACTGTCAGTGTTGATGCCTTGACCAGCGCTGACTCTGTGCAACTAGCACAGGTCACCAGCGTAAGCGAATTGTCTGACGTACGTCCCACCGATTGGGCTTTCACCGCGCTTCAGCGTTTGGTTGAAGAGTATGGCTGTCTTGAAGGCTATCCCGATCGTACTTATCGTGGTAACCGGGCGATGTCTCGTTATGAGTTTGCAGCCGGTCTAAACGCTTGTTTGGACGTCATCGTGCAGCTCATTGGCGACACCAATATTGCCGAAGAGCTCGACACCATCCGTCGTTTGCAAGAGGAGTTTGCAGCTGAGCTAGCCACCCTGCGTGGCCGTGTTGACACCCTTGAAGCTGACGTGGCTGAGCTGGAAGCAAACCAGTTCTCCACCACCACCAAGCTCCGCGGTCAGTTGGATGCTCACTTGGTGATTCCTTTTGACTCAGATATTGATGCCGACGGTGATGGTAGCGACGATGATGAGGTCACCTTTGAGTATCGCTCTCGGATGAACTTTGACACTAGCTTCACCGGTGAAGATCGTTTGCGGGTTCGTCTGCAAGCGAGTGATGCAGACGGCTCTTTAGGCGGCTTCCCAGGGGGTCTGGCTAACCAAAGTGGTACGAGTGGCGACATTGCGGACAACGTTGGTTTAGACGATGTCTACTATTCCTTCCCGATTGGTAATCGCATCAGCGCCATCATTGCTGCCAACAGCATTGTGTCTGACGACTTTGTCACCAGCACCATCGTTCCGTTTGATGGCCCTGCTGTGGGTGATGCCAGTGGCCCCATTTTCTATGACATCATTGGTGCCGGCGGTGACAGCTTTGCTGCGGGTGTCAACTTTGCCTTCACCGACAACCTCATTCTGGACTTGGGTTACTCTACAAATGACGGCCAAGATCCCGACGAAGGTATCTTTGAAACCTATGAGTACATTGCTCAGCTCAACTTCTTGAGTGATGGTTTGATTGACGCCGCTGTGACCTACATGGATGGTGAAGGGGGCGATCCCGATGTTGACTCTATCATTGCTGCTCTGCTGAACCTTGACTTTGGTGGCTTTGAGGTGGGTGGTCACTACGCCTTTGTGGATGGCCCTCGTGATGATAGCTGGTCAGGTGGGGTTGCTTTTGCTGACTTCCTTAGCACTGGTAACAGCCTGGGTGCTTACGCGGGTGAAGACGATGATGACTTCTTTATTGAAGGCTATTACGAGTTTGCTGTGAATGAGTTTATGACCTTCACACCTGCTTTGCTCTACTCTGATCCCGATGGCGGTGATGAGACCTTTTATGGTGTGCTACGCACAACCTTCCAGTTCTAAGCTGATTTAATCATAATTAGCTAGCCAAGGCCCCGCAGTTAGCGGGGCCTTTTATTTTTTGGCACGCCTCTGGCATTGCCTCCCCACCACCTCATTACCTCCCACCTCCCCACCTTTCAAATAAACATTCTCCAGTGGAGAACCGGAGTATACTGAGAAAGTTGTCACCGCGAGCCCGCGTGGAACTTTCTTGTAAAAGCGAATATGCCCTACTGGCTCTGTTGGAGCTGGGTTTACACTATGGCAAAGGGGAACCGTTGCAAATTCGCCAAATTGCGGCCCACCAGTCTATCCCCGATCGCTATCTGGAGCAGCTGCTGGCCACTTTACGTCGGGCTGGTTTTGTGAAAAGTCAGCGGGGTGCAAAGGGTGGCTACTTGTTGACAAGGGAGCCCTGGAAGATCACCTTGTTAGAGGTGATTAACTGTATTGAAGGGTTTGAAGGTAAGCCCGCCGTCACCGCTGAGCAAACAACCGAAAGTGTGGTGGTCCATGAACTCTGGCAGGCGGTACGGCAGGCAGCTGAAACGGTCTTGACCGACCACACTTTGCAAGATTTGGTGGATCAGCGCAACGCTAAGCAGCAAGTCGATTTGATGTATTACATTTGAGAAATTAGAACTTGTTTGAGTTTTATTTTTAGATTATTTAGTTCGGCGTTGAATCATGCGTATTGCCCACAATGTCACTGAGCTGATTGGCCACACGCCCCTGGTACAGCTAAATCGTATCCCCCAATCAGAGGGCTGTATGGCCCGCATTGTGGTGAAACTTGAGGGCATGAACCCCTCTGCCTCGGTGAAGGATCGGATTGGGATCAATATGATTGAGACCGCCGAGGCTGCCGGGGACATCACCCCTGGCAAGACCACGCTGGTAGAGCCCACCTCTGGTAATACGGGGATTGCGCTCTCTATGGCAGCGGCGGCCAAGGGCTATCGGTTGATTTTAACCATGCCCGAGACGATGAGCGCCGAGCGTCGGGCCATGTTGCGCGCCTATGGCGCAGAGCTGGAGCTTACCCCAGGGCATGAAGGCATGTCAGGCTGCATTCAACGTGCCCAAGCCATTGTCGAATCAACGCCGGATGCCTACATGCTGCAGCAGTTTCGGAATCCGGCTAACCCCGCCATTCATCGCCGCACGACAGCGGAAGAGATCTGGCAGGATACGGATGGGGAAATCGATTTTTTGATCGCCGGGGTCGGCACAGGTGGCACCATTACGGGCGTAGCGGATGTCTTAAAACGTCGCAAGCCTGGCTTTAAAGCCGTCGCCGTTGAGCCCGCTAACAGCCCGGTACTGGCCGGGGGCAATCCTGGCCCTCACAAGATCCAGGGGATTGGGGCGGGTTTTGTGCCCGAGGTCCTGGATGTGAGCCTGATCGATGAGGTGATTGCGGTCAATGATGACGATGCGATCGCATACGGACGCCGTCTCGCCCGCGAAGAGGGGCTCTTGTCGGGCATCTCTAGCGGAGCAGCCCTGTGGGCTGCCGTCCAAATTGGTCGCCGTCCCGAAAATGAAGGCAAACTGATTGTTATGGTCCAACCCAGCTTTGGCGAACGATATCTGAGTACGCCTTTATTTCAAGATCCCGAGTTAATCGCGATCGGTTAGTGACCCACTTGAGCTGCGAAGAGTCTAGATCCTAGGGGTCTTAAAGACCTCCAGGATCTAATACAATTTTCCATATGGCAGATAATCATTACCAAACCCTAGGGCTCTCTGACACAGCCAGCCAGGCTGAGATTAAGCAGGCCTATCGGCAACTGGCAAAGCAGTATCACCCGGATAGTCAAAAAGAGCAGGCTGGTCACGAGGTGATCGCCCAGGTGAATGCCGCCTATGAAATCTTGGGCGATCCCACCAAGCGTCGTCAATATGACCAACATCGTCGCTATCTTGCTCAGACGGCTAGGATTGAGATCTCCGTCGACACCCGCACCCGCACCGAGCGTACGGTCGAGGTGCAAAACCAATATCGCCAGCAGCGTCAGGCCGTTAAAAACACCGATGGTCATTTTCAGCAATGGATGCGGCAGGTGTACACCCCCATCGATCGACTGCTAGGCAAAATTATGAGCCCGCTCAAGACGGAGGTCAAAGCCCTCTCCGCCGATCCGTTTGACGATGAGCTGATGGCAGACTTTCAGAGCTATCTAGAAACCTGCCGCGACTCCCTTGAGAAAGCCCAGCAAAAATTTAAGTCAATGCAAAACCCGTCGACAGTAGCTGGCGTAGCGGCCAACCTCTATTACTGTATGAACCAGATTGAGGATGGCATTGAAGAGATGGAGCGGTTTACCTATAACTACGACGACAGCTATTTGCACACAGGACAGGAATTATTTCGGATTTCGGCACAGCTGCGGCGGGAGGCAAAGGCAGGGTTGAAAGAGGTGAGGTAGATGCCATCCAACATAAGCAGAATGCTTGTTATAATGGTAGTTTGACATTTTTTACGCGGTAGCCCGAATGGTTTTACCAGTAGTTGCGGTAATTGGACGGCCCAATGTGGGTAAGTCGACCTTGGTCAATCGACTGGCGGGGGCGCGGGAGGCGATTGTCTTTGATCAGCCTGGGGTGACTCGCGATCGCACCTATCAAACCGCATTTTGGAAAGATCGTGAGTTTACGGTCGTCGATACCGGCGGGCTGGTGTTTGACGATGACACTGAGTTTTTGCCCCACATCCGCGAGCAGGCCATGGCGGCCCTGGGAGAGTCCTCAGCGGCAATCTTGGTGGTGGATGGTCAAGACGGTCCTGCGGAGAGCGATCGCGAAATTGCCTCGTGGCTCAGGCAGCAGTCAGTGCCGGTGCTGCTGGCGGTCAACAAATGCGAATCTCCAGAGGAGGGGATTATCCAAGCTGCCCAGTTTTGGGAGGTGGGTCTGGGAGAACCTTACCCCGTCTCAGGCATTCACGGCAACGGCACCGGGGAGCTTTTAGATGCACTGGTGGAGCATTTGCCGCCGCTCAGCGCCTTAGAAGAAACCGATGAAGTTCGGGTGGCGATTGTGGGTCGCCCCAATGTCGGCAAATCGAGCTTGCTAAATGCGTTTGTCGGTGAGAACCGCGCCATTGTGAGCCCGATCTCAGGCACCACCCGCGACACCATCGACATGGTGGTGCGCCGCGGTGAGCAGATTTATCGACTGGTTGACACCGCCGGGATCCGCAAAAAAAAGAACGTCCATTACGGGCCTGAGTTTTTTAGCATTAACCGCTCGTTTAAGGCGATCCGTCGGTCGGATGTGGTGTTACTGGTGATCGATGCCCTCGACGGCATCACCGAGCAAGATCAAAAATTGGCAGGGCGGATTGAGGATGACGGACGGGCCTGCATTCTGGTGGTCAACAAATGGGACGCAGTGGAGAAAGATTCACACACGATTTACGACTATGACAAAAAGATGGGGGCCAAACTCTATTTCTTAGATTGGGCCAAACGGGTCTATGTCAGCGCCCTGACCGGGCAGCGGGTACCAAAAATTTTAGACGCCGTGGACGAGTCAGTCGAACAACATCGGCGACGGGTCTCTACCTCGGTGGTCAATGAAGTCCTAGAAGATGCGATTGGCTGGCATACGCCACCGACCACCCGGCAGGGGCGACAGGGTCGGATTTACTACGGCACCCAGGTCACCACTCAGCCCCCTTCGTTTACGCTGTTTGTCAATGCCCCTAAACTGTTTGGCGACAACTACCGTCGTTATATCGAGCGACAGTTTCGCGAAAACCTGGGTTTTGACGGCACGCCTATTCGTTTGTTTTGGCGCGGCAAGAAGATGCGCGATCTGGATCGAGAAAGCGCAAACCGAGCCACGAAAGTCTAGGGGGCCAGCCTGTGGATTTGTTGCGATCGCTGCCCATTGGTCTCTATTTAGAACAACCGGTCACCTGGCTACATCGGGTCGATGCGCGGGTCAAATTGGCCTGGCTAGTGAGTATTTTGTTGACCCCGATTTTAGCCAATGCGGTGTGGCGAGTCGCCCTGGTGCTGATGTTAATCGGGCTGACGATATCGGCGAGGATTCCGCTCAGGGTCTGGCGGCAACAGATGGGCTGGTTGTTGATGTTGGCCCTGCTGGTATCGGCGCTGATTTTGGTCATGCCCGACGGCATTGCGGTGTTACAGCAACCGCGCCTGCCCACCCCCGAGCAGCTCGCCACCCTGACTAACCCACCAGAGACCCTGCCGCCGCTGCCCACCCCGACTAGCTATCGCTACACACTTTTCGATTGGGGCTGGCTCAAGGTGACGCAACAATCGATGCAGTTGGCCATCCGAGTAGGGACGCTGCTGTTTACGATTATCTATGGGACCAATTTGTTTTTACTCACCACGGCCCCCGAAGAAATCACCGCCGGGATCGAAGATCTGATGCAGCCCCTGCGATGGTTTAAGGTGCCAGTGACTGAAATTGCCCTGACCCTGACCCTGGCGCTGCGATTTATCCCCCTGGTGTTAGAAGAAGTCCAAAACCTGATTCGCTCTGTGCGCACTCGAGCCATTAACTGGCGAAAATTGGGGATGCGACGGGCCTTTCAAATCTGGATTATGGTGGCGGAGCGGTTGCTCGAAAATCTGTTGTTGCGAGCCGAGCAAATTGCCAGTGCGATGCACGTGCGCGGGTTTACCAGCCCCAACCAGCACCAGGTGCAATGGCATCAGCTGCGGCTACGCTGGTGGGACTGGTCCATATTACTCGGGTTAGGTCTGTTTTGGTGGGGGCGTCTCGCCTTGGGGGGCAGTCTTTGACCACACCCCGATACTGGTGTTGTCTCGATCTCAAGCAGCGAACCGGGGCAGATGTGTTTGCGAGCTTGGCATTCACGGTGTGGGCCACCCCTAAAATCGCAACCCTGCTAGAGAGTCCACCGCCGGTTGAGCGCTCCATCAAGGAGAGAACGCCCAAGGGGGAAACGCAAGATCATCCTGAGGCCCCATTTGCTAACGCCCAGTACTCGATTTGTGCAGGCCCGCCCCATACAAGCCCGTCAGGACAACCCAAACTTTGGACCCCGCCCCTGGGGCAAGTGTTGACCATGCTGCGCCAGCGGCTAACTGAGTTAGGTCATCACCGTTGGGTTTCGCCAGCGTCCGAGGTGCAGCCTGGCCCCGAGCTGCCCTTTTGGGGTGGCTGGCTGGGGTGGCTCGGCTACGATACCGCCTGGGAGATCGAGCGATTGCCTTATGAAAACTCTGATCCCCTGCCATTTCCAATCGCGTTTTGGTATGAGCCCGCCAGTTTTGCGGTTTTGGACCATGCCCAGCAGCAGCTCTGGCTCGCCGCCTGCACGCCGAGAGATTTGGACGCAATGCGCCAGGTGCTGTCTCAGCTCACAGGGTTGGGCGAGACGGGTTGCGATCACGATCACGACTCAGTTTTCAACCCCTTTAGGGGCATCCCACCCACCCAGCAGCTCACCTTTGGGATGTCACAACCCGAGTTTGAGCACGCTGTACAAGCGGCGAAACAGCACATTCAAGCCGGAGATGTCTTTCAAGTTAACCTGTCGCTGAGGTTTCGAGCTGAGACCCGGCTGAGCCCCTGGCAGGTCTATCGAGCCCTGCAACAAATCAATCCGTCTCCCTTTGCCAGCTATTGGCAAACCCCTTGGGGCTCAGTGATCAGCAGCTCCCCCGAAAGACTCGTCAAACTCCGGGATACCACCGCCCAAACCCGACCCATCGCGGGGACTCGACCGCGCGGACATACACCCCAACAAGATCAGCAGTTTGCCCAAGAGCTGCTCAATAACCGCAAAGAAAACGCAGAACATATCATGCTGGTCGATTTAGAACGAAACGACCTGGGCCGCGTCAGTGATTGGGGATCAGTACACGTAGACGAGCTGTTGGTGATCGAACGCTATAGCCATGTCATGCATTTGGTCAGTAATGTGATCGCTCAACTGCACCCAGACCACGATGCGATTGATCTGATCGCCGCGATGTTTCCCGGCGGCACAATTACCGGCTGCCCTAAAGTGCGTTGCATGGAAATTATTGAAGCTTTGGAGCCATTGAGACGCAGCTTGTTTTACGGATCTTGTGGCTACCTTGACAGTCGTGGCTATCTCGACCTCAATATCTTAATCCGTACATTATTGATGGAAGATTTACCCACGCCGCCCGCCGATCACCCATCAGCATCAGCGCTCCAGGCCGTATGGGGACAGGTAGGGGCTGGCATTGTCGCCGACAGCGACCCGAGTCGAGAGTGGCATGAATCGCTACAAAAAGCGAAAGCACAACTGCTGGCACTGGGCCTGTGAGCGGTTGCCCTCGACAAACAGGCAGCCCCTGAAAGGTGTAGAGTTTACAAAAACGCTGTAAACTCTAGCCATGATTGAATGCGGAACCACAGTTTAATTAAATGCGAATAAATGCGAAACCACAGTTTAATATTTTGCTTTGATTTTTTGCTTGATGCCTAAACAACCCTCGCAGAGACTAAGTTGTTAAAACATTCTTAAATTTTCGTTTCAGATTGGATTTATTGAGCTCCGCAGGTTTATTCAAAATCTTGGTGGGCGGATTTAGTATTGATCGCTACTTATCTGAAATGAGTCCTGAAACTTACATCAATCATCCTAATTTTGGCTTGCTCTTCAGGATTTGCCTGGTCGAAGAGAACAAGGACCTCTTTGCCACGCTGTATGCTCAGCGGCTATTTTTCTTGGTCAGTACCGATATGGGGGCAGGATTGGCGTTTGCCCCGATTGGTCGCAGTGAGGCTCGAATGCTGCTGGAGGGCCGTCTACGAATTCTGCGTCGGGCCGGGCAATATTCAGAGTACGATCGCTTGCAGAAGACTTATCAGCAGACATTTCAATGAGCGATGCGGTTGACCTGATAGACCACATTCAGCAAATTCACCAATCGATTCCCCCTTCAGTCCGTTTGATTGCGGTCACGAAAACATTTGCTGCTAGCGCCGTGAGAGCAGCCTATGCAGCAGGCATTCGGGACTTTGGCGAAAGTAAAGTGCAAGAGGCAGCAGCAAAACAGGCTGAGCTAAGCGACCTCACTGATATCACCTGGCACCTGATCGGCCACTTGCAAACCAACAAAGCCCGCAAAGCCCTCCAGCAATTTGATTGGATCCACTCCGTCGATAGCCTCAGCCTGGCCGAAAAGCTCGATCAGCTCTCGTCACAGCTCAGCTGCCAACCTGCATGCTGCCTTCAGGTTAAACTACTCAGCGATCCTCAGAAATATGGCTTTGTGGTGGACCAGTTAAAGGCAGCACTGCCCCGTCTAAATCAGCTCCAGAACTTGCAAATAAAGGGGTTGATGACGATCCCCCCCTATGGCCTACCGGTAGCCAAGCTCAAAGCAGTCTTTGATCAGACTTGCGAACTGGCTAACGAGATTAATCAAATGAAATTCTCTCGAGTTCAGATTGAGCATTTGTCGATGGGAATGTCTGGAGATTTTCAAGTTGCGATCGCGGCTGGGGCAACTATGATTCGATTAGGAACGATTCTCTTTGGCGACCGTGGCTAGAGACTTCTGGGGCGGGGTGAGCAATAACTGAGAGTCAGTTTCAGGCCTTTAAAAAGTTTCATTTAGTAACGCGGTAGCATTTTTCAAGATTTCGTGTATACTGTGGCTCATTGTTCCGTATAAGCGGGATTCATTAGGGTGTTCAAGACTTAAGTCCAATTTTAGTTTTTGGGTTAGTCTTGCGAGCCAATAAAACACTCCCGATCCTCACACAGGACTCTCACCTTCAGCGTGAGTTCGAGCCCAGGGTTGAAGTTTTTAAAAGTGCCCTAAGTTGAACCTTTGCCGCATACCAGATCTTTGCTTGTCCTACGGGAAAATCTCAAGTTTTGAGCTGGATACGGTTTAGTTCTCAAATTCCTCTATATTTTTTGAGGATAACTTTGCCAAGTTAGTAATTTGTCGTGATGGAGTGTAAGCCGTGAGCACTATCTTTTCGAAGCTACGTGATTTTGTGGGTCTCAACGATCCAGCGGATTACGAATATGAATATGACGAGATGGATGGTGAGGACTATCAAAGCCTCTATGAAGAGGAGAATGTGCAGCCTCAGCCCCAACCTCAGCCGACGGTGATTCCTCAGGAAGAGCCTCGCCCCGCCCGTCGTCGCGTCCGTGAGCGGGTAATGTCCTCTGATACTGGTATGGTCTCTATGAACAACGTGATTGGTATGCCCGGTGCAATGAATGGTGTGTCAGAAGTGATCGTGATGGAGCCGCGCTCCTTTGAAGAAATGCCCCAGGCTATCCAGGCTTTGCGTGAGCGTAAGTCTGTGGTGCTTAACCTGACGATTATGGATCCTGATCAGGCTCAGCGCGCCGTTGACTTTGTCGCAGGTGGCACCTATGCCATGGACGGTCATCAAGAGCGTATCGGTGAGAGTATCTTCTTGTTCACCCCAAATTGTGTTCAAGTGAGTATGCCCGTCGATGGCGAAGACGGGATGCCGCCGATGCAGGAGCAGCCCATGGCCGCTCCTCGTCAGGCCGCCCCAACCCCAGCCTGGGCAACCGAGCAGATCGCCCGGATGGCATAGGTTTGTTGACCTTTTTAGGTGATCACGGCAATATCTGAGTCTCGATAAAAAGCTGCTACAAATTAGCGCTTAAAGGTAGCCTGATCGATGCAAGGCAAAGTTTTGCGCTCGTTTCACGGTATTCTTAATGGTGCTGTAACCGCTTTAAGGGGCTTGGGTATCTTGCCTGCTGAACTTGGCATTATTGGTGGCGGGGTGATGGGAGAGGCTTTATTATCCCGCCTTCTTTCCACAGGTGTTTATGAACCTGATGCCGTTTTGGTGGCAGATCCGATGCCTGAGCGCAGGCAGTTGCTGGTTGAGCAATACGGAATTCGGTCAACCGATAATAATCGTGGGCTAATCGAATCAAGTCATATCGTCTTGTTAGCTATTAAGCCCCAAGTCTTTGACTACGTTGCTAAGGATTTTCAAGGCATTCGCTGCGAAGTGCCGCCCTTGGTGATTTCTATTTTGGCGGGGGTGCCCCTGAGCCGTTTAGAGTCAGCCATGCCCGGCTGGCCTGTTATCAGGGCGATGCCAAATACCCCGGCTACCGTCGGAGCGGGGATGACTGCAATCTCGCCCGGCAGTCGAACGCTATCTGAGCATAGCAAACGGGCCAGCCGTATTTTTGAAGCGGTGGGTCAGGTAGTGCAAGTTCCCGAAAATCTGATGGATGCAGTCACGGGGCTATCAGGATCGGGGCCTGGATATGTGGCTGTCATGGTTGAAGCCTTGGCAGATGGCGGTGTGGCAGCAGGGTTGCCCAGGGAGGTGGCAAATCAGCTGGCGGTACAGACCGTGTTAGGCACTGCTCACCTGTTGCAGCAGACAGGTATGCATCCGGCGGTTTTAAAGGACCGAGTCACGAGCCCTGGCGGGACCACCATTGCCGGGATCGCGTGCTTAGAAGAATTGGGGCTGCGGTTCTCAATCATTGAGGCCGTCAAGGCCGCTAGCCGTCGCGCCAAAGAGCTAGGATCTTAGTTCGGATATCTATACTGTCTTGATATCAATACGTTTATCGCTTGAAGTTTTAGGATTATTGAAACTATCTTAGGGGTGAGCACCGTTTTGACCCTAAATATCTTGACCCTCAGGGATTAGGGGTAGGGGAGACTTCGAGAATGAGCTTATCCAAGATTTTTATACAGTTGATGATTGCCTTAATTTGCGCTGGGGCAGCTAACATCATCATTCCTAAGCGGATTCCGGGCAAATCTGTTGGCCCTTTGATTGTGGGCTTTGGTGGCGTGCTGCTGGGAGAATGGATCGTTGATTTTTTGGACCAAATTTTTAACTTTAGCCCTGCTTTTTTGCACTGGAGCATATACGACGTGCCGATTATCCCAGCGCTAACGGGGGCTGTTTTAGTGCTGTACGGTCTGACTCTGTTAGTGGGCATGAGTCAGCACTAGACACCTTCACCCTGGGCGATTTTAACCTGAGTAAGCTTAAACAGATGCTCTGGAGCCAATTTTGGGCTCAGTGCCGTTGCACAACCGATTCACATTGCTGCGATGGCGGATGATGACATAGAGGCCTCCTGCCAGGGCCATCAGGCTAAACGGGAGTGGCTGATGGGTAAGCAGCATCAGCAGGGGAGCTGCGATCGCAGCGGTCATTGAGCTGAGCGACACAAACCGAGACAGGGCTAATACCAAGCCAAACACAACCGCTGTCCCCAGACCCACCGGCCACGCCAGCGCCAGCAAGACGCCTAGCCCCGTAGCCGCTGATTTGCCCCCCGAAAACCCCAACCAAACCGACTTACTGTGCCCTAAGATAGCCAGCAGCGCGGCCAGGACCAACAGCCAAGCCTGGTTGTCGGGCCAGAGCACCCACTTTGAGGCCATTGCCTGGGCCAATAGGACAGCCCCCGCCCCTTTCAAAACATCAATGATTAAGACGCTAGACCCGGCGGGCTTGCCCACGACTCGAAACACATTGGTCGCGCCGGTATTGCCTGACCCATGGTCTCGGATATCAATGTCCTGGACAATTTTGGCGACAATAAACCCCGTTGGAATTGCACCCAGCAGATAGGCAACCAGTAAGATCCCCCCCGTAGACAGCCAGAACATTCACGATCTCCTGTAGGTCATCTGGTGTTAACAGTGATTAGTTTAAGCGGCGAAGGGGGAAGGGCGAAAGAGGAAGGGCGAAAGGAGACCCATCGGTTCTCATTACCCATTACCCATTGCCAAAATTAATAGTAATAATCATCCGTCGGCGGATTGGCGGGGTCGGGGGCAAAGGCTAGCCAGAGGGGAAACTGCAAGACTGACAGGGCGACCTTACTTTCAGACTCGTCGATAATCATTAAAGGCAAGCGACCGTTATCGAGCAATCGCTCTGCCCGTTGGGCCATGGGCTCGGGGGCCTCAAATAGCATGATGCCGCGATTGGTGCCAAAGTCAGCGCGGGAGATACCCAGACAGTCTTGCAACCAGCGCCGCCATTCGCCCAGGCGCTCGGGGCTGTTAGCAAGCACCAGGATGAACAGGCGATCGCCGTAGAGGGTATAAAGTGCAGAGATCGCGGCTGAGGCCACTAACACATTTTGCAGTCGACTACCCATGCTTTTAACGGCACCGCGCCCTCCCTGGGTAAAAAACCAGTTAGACACCCGTTCAGCATGGACCGGCTCAAAGGTCCGCCGCAGCTGCCAGGGGGGACCGTAATAGTCAGGGCGGGTGCGGTACTGATCGATCAAGCTGCGGACCCGTTCGCGCTGCTCCTCAAAACGCTGCCCCGCAAAGGCCGCCGTGGCAGGCATATCTGGCTCCTCGCGGGGCGGGGCGGGGGCGACAGAGGGAGAAGACACTACTGACGGGGGCGGAGCCAAATCCAGCTGCTCTGCGGCACTGGCCAGGTCTTGCAAACTGCCCACCAGATAATCTTTAAAGCCCTGGATGCGGATGGCTAAATCTTGGGAAGCCCCGGCAAAGCTGGTGCGCATCTCCGCCGAGATCCGTTCTTTGCGTCGCTCTAGCTGCTCAATTTCGCGCTGGAGTTCACGCTTGCGCTGCTCGAGTTCGCTAAGCCCTTCGCGGACCAACCGACCCACATCAGCCTTGATATCGCGACTGCTGTCAAAAGATAGGGGTGGGGGAGAAGAGGGTGGCGATGGAGCAGCTTGCCCGCTCGGGACAGGGGAAGCTTCGGTTTCTGAAGGTTGAGGCGTATCTGAACTCGGAAATTCGTCTGGGATCATAGAGCCGTATAAAGCCGTGCATTAGGCGTAAGGCAAGCATACGAGGCGATGGGCCTCTGGGCAAGGTTATCGCTATATCATGGCTGGGGATCATGGCTGGGGCGTGGTTGCAGCCGGGGCGGCCTTTTCTAAATCGGCCAGGTGGGTTTCAAGCTGCTGTCGGAGCTCGCGGGGGCTAAATAAAATGGGCAAAAAGTGGATGCTCTTCACTTCTCGAAAGTAGAACAGGATCGGCACCGGAGCCCAAAAAATTGACCAGCTTTGCCAGTCTTGATAGGGAAATCGGCGTAGCACCGTTTGATTGCGATAGACCACCAGTGCCTCGGTGTCAAAGACCAGGCGAATCACCGTGGTTTGAAACAGCAAAAAGGCCCCCAGCAGGGCGATAATCAGACTCACCCAGGGTTGGAGGAGGATGGTGGGGAGTGAGATCGCAATGATCACCCATGGCAAGCGATAGCTAGCTGATAGGGCAGGGGGAGTAGAGGGAGTCGGGGAAGCATTGGGCGCAGGGGAGGCAGACACAATTTAACCTGATTAATTTAATGAACAGCCCCTTTATTCTAAACAGACTGAAGAGTCTAAACAGCTGTTAGCCCACCCATCTAAACATTCATCAACGCACTCCCCGTCCCCTGGAACATCAGCCAGGACAAAAAGAAATTGCTAATAAAAATCGCCAGCAGCGCTGTCACCACCGCCGTCGTGGTTGATTGACCGACCCCCTTGGCCCCACCCGTCGTGGTTAACCCCCAGCTAGAGCCAATCACCGCAATCAGGATGCCAAACACCACTGCTTTGATCAAAGAACTGATTAAATCCCAGGTGCCGAGAAAATTACGGGCCGAATCTAAAAATACCGTCTGGGAAATGCCATATAAGTTGGTGGCAATCAGTAACCCCCCGGTCATGCCGGTGATAAATCCCAAAACATTTAACAACGGCAGCATCAGGGCACAGGCCACTACCCGAGGAATCACTAGATAGTCAACCGGGTCAGTCCTGAGCATTTGGAGGGCATCGATTTGCTCAGTCACTTGCATGGTACCAATCTCAGCCGCAAAGGCAGAGCCAACGCGCCCGGCAATCACCACCGCCGTGAGCACGGGGGCGAGTTCTCTGGCCAGGGTGAGGGCCAAAATACCCCCCACTGCTGTGCTGGCACCAAAGTTAATAAACTCTCGGGTGACTTGAATGGTGAACACCATGCCCACAAATGTCGAGGTAATCAAGGCGATAATTAAGGACTCTGGTCCGACCGCCGCCATCTGCTCAAGGGTATTGCGCCGATGGAGTGGGCGAGAAATCAGGTGAATGAGCACCTGCCCACCGAGTAAGACAGCCGCCAGTAAGCGACGGCTCCACTGACCTAGGCTGGATGTTGCTGACAAAGGAAACTCCTTTTAATGGGGTTGGCTTAAGGCTATCAGAAGTCAGGTGTTAGGTATTAGGTTCTAGGTGTAATCGAATACGTTCTTTTATGAACGTTGTTAAGGCTGACGTCGTTTTTATAAGACGAAAGTTTATCGATATTGAAGAATCCTCAAGACCCCCTCCATTTTTTGGGGATCGGCCTATGGTGGGATTGAACCTTAAAGTAATCATCAGCGGTTAGCGTAGCGAAACGTTTCAAATCCTGGCTATCAGGCGTTTGGCGATTGTGCTATGTCGCTTTTAAGCAGTGCTTCGTCATCATGAACAAACTACCGCAGCTTTTATTTTCTATCGTCACAACCCTACTGGTAAGCTTTTGTCTATCTTTGATGGGTTTGCTACTCCTACTGGGGGGGCTATGGCTAGGACAGCTATCGCCGTTTACGCTGATATTTACTCAGGCAGCTCGACTCATCTCCGAAGTCTTGAGTACGTTTGGCAGCGGCGATATTTGGCACGGCATCGTCACCATTAGCTTGACGTTAAGTTTGGTGGGCGGGCTCTTCGATGCGTTTGCATTTTATAAATACCAACTATTGAAGAATTAATCTTTGCCATAAATATCAGTCAATAGAGAATTAAAAAGAGCGGGTTTAAATACCCCAGTGTCGTACCTGAGTGCTTTACCTACCAAGCATTTCAGGTATTGAGTCATTTGGCCATCGGGCTCGGCAAAACGGCTAAAATCTAAAACCGAGGCGAATAAATTACACAATTCTTAAAAAACTTCATTTATGCTAGGAGCGGTGTTTGTTGCACGCTGAGGTTGTATGGGACGCTCCCAGCTAAAGAATAGGTTTTGTTTTGACGGGAATTGGCCTCAAAAGAGTGGTTGGCCAAACTTATGGGCGCTGATCAGCGCTGTTTTTATAGGTGCTTGGATTTTATGGCCGAGTGCTGCTTTTGCCAGAACCAACGATTTGCCAGAGATCGTTGCCCAAGATCCGGCCATGCCACCGGCTCAAGCAGAGGACCCATCGATCCAGCCATACTTAGACCGGGTGGCCAGCGAGGTCACGGAGTTTACCCTACAGAATGGGATGAAATTCATTGTGCTAGAGCGGCATGAGGCTCCGGTGGCTTCGTTTATGCTCTATGCCAATGTGGGGGCAGCCAATGAGGCAGACGGTCAAACCGGGGTCGCTCACTACCTGGAGCACCTGGCTTTTAAGGGCACTACTAAAATTGGCACCCGGGATTATGCCTCAGAACAGCAGGCCCTTAATCAGCTAGATGAGCTATTTGGTCAAATGATGGCCGCCGAAAAGGCCGGGGATGAGGCTCAATTAGCGGCACTGCGATCGCAGTTTGAAACCCTCCGGGCCGAAGCCGCTTCTTATGTTGAGCAGAATAAATTTGGTCAAATCATTGAGCAATCTGGGGGCAGGGGGCTGAATGCAACCACCTCTGCCGAGGCCACCCGATATTTTTATAGCCTGCCATCTAATAAGCTAGAGCTGTGGATGTCCCTGGAGTCAGAGCGATTTCTCGACCCGGTCTTTCGCGAATTTTACGAAGAGAAGGAAGTCATCCTCGAAGAGCGTCGCATGCGGGTTGATAACTCCCCCATTGGCCGCATGGTTGAGTCCTTTTTAGAAACCGCCTTTGACGAACATCCTTATCGTCGTCCGGTGATTGGCTATCAGGCAGATCTGCAAACCGCTACCCGAGAAGAAGTCACCGAGTTTTTTGACACCTATTACGGCCCCAGCAACCTGATTGCCGCCGTGGTAGGCGACGTTGACCCCGCCCAGGTTAAGCAGCTGGCCGAAACCTATTTTGGCCGCTACCAGGGGCGCAGCGCCCCCCCCGAGGTCAAAGTCGTCGAGCCGCCGCAGACCGCACCCAAGTCCTTTGAGCTAACCTTGCCGTCTCAGCCCTGGTATTTGGAGGGCTATCATCGACCCAGCCTGACCGACCCAGACCATGTGATCTACTCGATGATCGACAGCATTTTGACCGGTGGTCGCACGGCACGCCTCTACAAAACGCTCGTCAATGATTCCCAGGTTGCCCTGGATATTGGCAGCGCCAATGGCTTCCCAGGTGATCGCTACCCCAATATTTTGCTACTCTATGCGCTGAGTGCCCCTAACCACACGGTCGAGGAGATTGCTCAGTTGATTGATGCAGAGCTGACCAAGCTCAAAAATGAGCCGGTCACCGCTGAGGAGCTAGACCGGGTCAAGACTCAGGCCCGGGCGGGTCTGTTGAGATCGCTGGACTCTGACTCCGGGATGGCTAGCCTGTTCACCGAGTATGAAGCCAAAACCGGCAGTTGGCGCAATGTGTTCAAAGAGTTGCAAGCGATTGAGGGGGTCACCGCCGCCGATGTGCAGCGGGTTGCCCAAACCACCTTTGTGCCCAACAATCGCACCGTGGGGATTTTGCGATCGCAAGACGCCTAGCCGACTTCCTCACCGTATCCAGCCCTGAGCCAATGCTTAGGAAAAACCCACCTGGATAGGGTTTATATTCCCTCCGCCGACCTGTCCACTTTATTGCCCGATATCTTTTATGCGCTGGTCTCGCCGCTCTCGTAGATTTCTGACCCCAGTTTTTCTGGCCATAGCCTCCCTGGGGCTCGCCTTGACCTTAAGCTGGCCATCTCCGGCTAATGCCAACTCTGCTCAGCACTATACCGATTTAGACTTTCCCCCCATTGGGGAGATCACCATCCCCGAGTATGAGCGCTATGAGCTCGCCAACGGGCTGATCGTTTACCTGATGGAAGATCACGATTTACCCCTGGTCAATGGCTCCGTCACGTTTCATACCGGCCAATATTTAGAGCCCGAGAGCAAAGTGGGACTGGGCAGCATTACCGGCGAAGCCATGCGTCTGGGCGGCACCGAGACCCTGCCCCCTGACGAGCTTAACCAGCAACTAGAGGCCCGAGCAGCCTCGGTCGAGACCAGCATCGACACCACGTCGGGTAGCGCCAGCTTTAGCGCCCTGAGCGAAGATACCGCCGATATCTTTGCCCTATTTGCCGATGTGATTCGGCATCCGGCCTTTGCCCCTGAGAAAGTCGACCTGATCAAAAGTCAGTATCGAGGCGGCATTGCCCGACGCAACGACAGCCCAGACGAGATCACCGATCGAGAATTTCGTAAGCTGATTTACGGCGGCGAGAGCCCCTATGCGCGCACGGTCGAATACAACAATCTGGATAACATCAGTCGCGATGATGTGGTGGATTTTTACAAATCTACAATTCAACCCCAGGACACCCTCTTAGGCATCTCAGGCGACTTTGACCCAGCCCAGATGAAAGCCCTGATCGAAGAGTATTTTGGCGATTGGCAACCCCAAGCAGCCACCAAGCGGATCGCTCAACCGCCAGCCCCCACTCAACAAGAAACCGGCATTTTTGTCGTCGATCAGCCCCAACTCACCCAGAGCTATGTACAAATCGGCCACATCGGCGGTCGCTTAGATAACCCTAACCATGCCCCACTTGTGATACTCAACGAGGTACTCAATGGCTTTGGCGGCAGACTCTTTAACGATATCCGCTCCCGACAGGGGCTAGCCTACGTCGTCTATGCCGTTTGGAGCCCCCGCTATGACTATCCGGGGCTGTTTATCGGCGGTGGGCAAACCCGCTCTGAGGCCACCGTGCCCTTTGTGCAATCCATGGTTAACGAGATTAAGCGGGTCTGTGAGGAGCCCATCTCAGAGGCAGAATTACAATACGCCAAAGATGCCGTCCTCAATAGCTTTGTATTTAACTTTGCCACCCCTACGCAGACTCTTTCGCGGCTGATTCGCTATGAGTTTTACGGCTACCCGTCAGACTTTGTCTTCCAGTTTCAAAAGGGCGTCGAGGAGACCACCGTTGAGCAAGTGCTGCAAGCCGCCCAGGAAAATCTAAAGCCAGAGAACCTGGTCACCATCGTGGTCGGCAATGTCAACGAGATCAACCCACCCCTGACCACCATTAGCGAGAATATGACGGTGACTCCAGTGGATATTTCCATTCCAGGCGAAGCGGCGTAATGCTGTGTCTCTTTGACAGATTCGGGATAAGACTGACGCGAAGACGCAGAGATAGGGAGACGCGGGGATATTTGCTTAGTGAAGCTCTCCGCGTCTTCCTTTCATATCCGAAACTTTAATCTTGACGTAGTGCTAGAGGGTTTTCAGCCTTGAAGTTTGCTCCATGCGCCGCATGATCACATCTGCCGCTAAGCGACCTGTCTGGGCCGCGCCATTCATATAGCCATAAAAGGCCTGGCTGAGATGCTCCCCGGCAAAAGCTAGGTTACCCACGTTGACGTTTTGAGGAGGTTGTGATGGATCGCCAGAGGCTTCTACATACATAAACCGTCGAAACTGACTATATTGACCGGGCTTAAAGGTCGTGTAGCCACCGCCAATATCAGGGTCATCGGCCCAGGCAGTTTGAAAAAAGCGCCCGGTTGCGGTCTGCTTGACCGTTGGAATAACTGGCTCTAGAGTCTTTAGGCAGTTTTGCCCCTGGCGGTGCAGCGGCTGGGCCCAAGCCTGACGATTTAGCTCAGCGGCCTTAGCCCCCCCAAACAGAAACGTTAAGACCCCAGCCTCTGAGTCAGGCTGGCGCTGAGTGTCTTCCCAAATTTGGGAGTAGTTTTGATCGCTCCAGGCACTGTGGATAAAGGCATGTTGCCAACTGCGCCGCTCAAACCCAGCAAACAGTTTCTCGTTACAGCCCAGATTAACAGTTTGGATAAAGTGGCGCAGCCCCTGAGGTAATGACACTTGTAGATCAATCCGACGCAGCACCTGAAAGGGAATGGCCATAATCATATAGTCGGCTTTAACCAGGGTCGGGGCATTCTCAAACGTCAGCAGAAAACCCTCCCCAGCAGCGTGAATCCGCGTTAGCCGCCGTTGGGTCTGAATCTGACCATCAAGTTGGACTGATAGCGCTTTAATTAGCTGAGCACTGCCCCCTTTGAGGCTCAGGGCTTCATCACTGGCTAACACGGTCACTCGGTCAGCCGTGACCGAGGGCAGGTTATCGAGCAGCTGTAGCGCCGAAGACTGGTCAGGCTCTACCCCATACTCAGTGCGGATGGAGTTTTCGATTAGCGATCGCACATACGGCTCCGCAATTTTGTCAGCGTGTAAATCCAGATAGGCCTTCACCGACAGCTGATCTAAACCAGGGCCATAGCGATCAAAGTCCTCATCCAAACGGCTAGCATCCTCTGCAATCTGAATCGCCAGAGGACGTAGCGCCTCGGCCAGCTCAGCTTCAGCAATAGCTCGACCCTCAAAGTAATAGGCGGTTGAGGCCGCCTGGGGGGGCGCGCTACAGTCGTGTAGCGTTAGCCCCAACTCATCCACCAGGGTAAGAATATCGAGATGATTTCGATTGATAAATGTCGCTCCCAGGTCATTGATCAGCCCTTCAATCACGATGCTTTGGGACTGAATGCGGCCTCCCACGTAGGGTTTAGCCTCATAGACCGTAGCCATTAACCCCGCTTTTTTGAGCTGGTAGGCCGCATTGAGACCCGCGATGCCGCCGCCGATAATTGCTATGGTGAGCTGCTTTTGCCCCAAGCGTGGCGGTACGACGCTATCAGGGATCGGCCCCAGTTCCCATGTCCCCAAGAGTGCAGAGACTGCCGAATATTGAAGCAAGGAACGGCGGCTCAGAGGGATAGAGGAACGCTCGGAGGCTGAACGCTCGGATTTTGTAGAAGATGGCTGCAATGGCTTCAAAAGGTGAGCCACCTGACGAAATAGCGTTGAGCGTGACATAACACATCCTGTATTGCCTATGTCCTGACCACGCTATGGGCTAATCGAGAACAATTCGAGAGCCGTCGTTTAATAGAACAGCCCATAGCGTGGACAATAAAACACTTTGGTCTCCTAAATACAAGGCTGACCCCTTATTCTAGAAAAGGTCTCTGATGTTGCACCCCCCAACTGTATCCACCCAAATGTCTACCTCAGTGTCTACCCAAAACGTCTTGCTTCGAAATGCCTGGTACCATGCCATGCCCAGCCATCGCCTCAAGCCAGGGCAGATGCTTAGCAAAACCTATCTGGGTGACCCCATTTTGCTGGGCCGCACTAAAGCGGGCAAAGTCTTTGCTCTGCAAGACATTTGCCCCCACCGGGCGGTGCCCCTCAGCTGCGGATGGTTTGACGGTGAGCAGGTGCAGTGCTGCTACCACGGCTGGCGGTTTAATGAAGCGGGACGCTGTACTGAGATTCCCTCTTTGATGCCTGATCAAGCCATGGATCTGGGCCGATTTGACGTGACCAGCTACCCGATTCGTGAGACCCAGGGCAACATTTGGATTTATATTCCCGAAAAAGATCGCAACTTGGCCCAGTCCCCTCCCTTTGAAGTACCCGTTGTCCCTGGGTTTGAGGGTAAGTCTCCCAATCTCACCTATACAGTACGCTTTCCCTGTTTTATCGATCATGCCGTGGTAGGTCTGATGGACCCAGCCCATTCCCCCTATGTGCATCGGGCTTGGTGGTGGCGCACGCCCCAGCTCCATGATGAGATTAAACAGTTTGAGCCAGTCCCCTACGGCTTTCGCATGACCCGCCATCAGCTACAAGACGCAGGCTATCTCTACAACATTATCGGCGGTGCCCCTGCCACCGAGATTACGTTTTATCTGCCCAGCATTCGCATTGAGGAGACCACAACGTCAAAATATCGAGTGTGCAACCTCACTACCGTCACACCGATTAATGAGAACGAAACCGACGTCACCTTCGAGTTTTATTGGGATGTGCCCTGGGGCTGGATACTTAAGCCTGTCCTGCACTATATCGTGAGAGTCTTTTTAGACCAAGATAAAGATGTTGTGGTCAAACAACAAATCGGCCTCAAGCATGAGCCGGTCCTACGACTTATCAAAGATTCTGACACACTGGCTCGATGGTATTACCAGCTTAAGAATGAGTATGCGCGCTCAATGACAGAGAAAAGAGACTTTGTCAGCCCGGTCAAAGCCCAGGTTTTACG